>NZ_RAWC01000016.1:0-79212 GCF_003611685.1 Corallococcus sp. CA049B
CTGCTGCTCGGGGGCGGGGCTGGCGCCACAGGCGAGCATCGCGAACGAGAAGAGCGTCACGGGAACGGCGAAGAGCTTCCGCATCATTTGAAACCTTTCCAGGAGAATGTGGAATCCAGAGAAGACCACCTCGGCCTCAATGAGCCAAGTCACGTTCTCACGGCAATGGATTCGATAGGGTTCACCCCCACGGCGGGGACATGGGCGTGGGGTACGCTGGCGGCACTTCACGCGAAGGGACCCGCCCATGTGCCGGAGCATCAAGACGCTGTTCAACTTCGAGCCCCCCGCGTCCGACGCGGAGGTGCGGGCGGCGGCCCTGCAGTTCGTGCGGAAGCTGAGCGGCACCAGCGCCCCGTCCAAGGCGAACGAGGAGGCCTTCCACCGCGCCGTCGAGGACATCACCGAGACAGCGCGGCGGCTGATGGACTCGCTGGTGACCACCGCCCCGCCGCGCAACCGCGACATGGAGGCCATGAAGGCGAAGCTGCGCTCCGCGAAGCGCTTCGCCCCGCGCTGAGCATCGACCTGAGGGCCACCTGCCTCACCGGCGTGGAGTCGGTGGAGCTGGTGAGCACCGCGAAGGAACTGAGCCGCCCCCTGCGGCCCGAAGACTCCCGCGACCCGGGCATGAAGACCTTCGATCTGACCCCGGCGCGCTGGCCGGTCCCGAAGGTGCTCCAGCCGCCTGATGCCACTCCCCATCGGGAGGAACGCCCACGCGTCCAGCATTCCGGTCGAGGTCGCGCTGGACACGACGGTGGCGCGCACCGCGAGGCTGGCGCTGGAGGCGCGCTATTCCGACGGAAGCACCTGGCTCAGCGAGCCGCGGACGCGGGAGATCCGCTCCCAGGCGCAGCAGGAGGTGGATGACCGGGAGGCCGTCGAGGCCTTCTGAAGGGCGCGCGTGCGCCCCTCATCTTCTCCTGCCACCGCCATCGCTAGCGGCCTCGCGGACGCTACAGGCGGCCGAGGATCTCCGCCTTCTTCTCCTCGTACTCGCGCTCGGTGATGAGGCCGCCATCGGCCAGGCGCTTCAGGTCCTCCATCGCCCGGACCGGATCCGCCGGGAGCGATGGCTGGCTGGCGGGGGCGGCCATCGCGAAGCCGGTGATGACGAGGCGCTGGGGATGCATCGGGTCCACCATCACCTGGACCCGAAGCCCCGGCCCCCAGGTGGCCGTGCTCGAATGAGGCGGCAGCCGCTTGCTCACCCGCGCCTGATAGGGAGCACGGCCGGGGATGTGAACCTCCAGGAGCAGCTGGAGGACCGGGCGCTTGTCGATGCGGATCGCGGTGTCCCGCACCTCCAGCACCGTGGCCTCCCCGGCCCTTCCGTTCTTCAACTCCGTGCGATCCAGCGCGGCGCCCAACAGCCCCAGCAGCCCCCCCTTCGGTCCGAACGCCCAGGCCAGCCCTCCCACGACGACGACGAGGAGGACGAGGAGCGGCGGGTCGGAGGTGATGGCGTCGAACATGGGGCTTCCAGCCTAGGGGATGTTGATGCGCGAGTGCAGGGCCCGGCCGTCATACGCGGCGGCGCCGCAGCGGGCATGGGCCCAGTCGCCGTTCACCGCGGAGCAGACGCGGAAGGCCTGGATGTTGGAGAACGGCACGTTGATGCCCGGCGTGTCGCAGCGCCCCGTGTAGCTCCAGGACAGGCTCTTGTTCACGGCGCCCACGCCGATGCACGGGCCAATCCACGCGCCCGTGTCCCGCCGCTGCACGTCGATGGAGTACTGCGCCAGCGTCTCCTCCTCGCTCCACTCCAGGTCCACGAAGGGCGTGACCCCGCCGGGCAGCTCCAGGGACACGTCGTCGGAAATGCCGTCATAGGCCTTCTCCACGGAGGGGCCCCAGACGTTGTTGTTGGAATAGAAGAGGCGGAACGCGGCGATCTCCCCCTTCGTCACCACGCGGTCCCCCGCGCTGCGGCACACGCCGTCGAACACCGTCTTGTTGGACTGCCCCAGCAACACCACGGACGTGCACGGCCCCACCACCGAGCCATTCTTCAGCACGACGTCCAGCGAGTAGCTGTACCCCGCGAGCCGGTTCCAGCGCACGTTCACCTGGTTGAGCGACGTCATCGCCCCGTCCGGCTTGAACGCGACGCGCTGCTTGTACGTGCTGCGCGAGGTGAGGTTGCCCGCGCTGTCGAAGGCGCCCTGATGGAAGATGTTGAAGTACTCGCCCCGCCGCTCGACGATGACGTTGTGGCCGTGGGACTGCACCAGCCGGCCCGCGGAGTTCTTCAAGGGCAGGGACTGCCGCCGCACCGCCCGCGCCCGCGTGAGCTCCGGAACCGAGTCCGCCATCACGTAGTACATGGCGTACTGGCTGTTGTACCAACCGCCGCTGAAGACCATGTAGTAGCGCCCGTCGCGCTTGAAGAGCTCCGGCGCCTCGTTGATGCCCTCCTCGTAGGCCGGCGTCGCGAACACCGCCGGGCCCGCGTGGTTGTAGACGGTGCCGGGCGCGGACAGCTTGAACGAGGAGATGTTGTTGCCGTTCTGGAACCAGACATAGAAGAGCCAGCGGTCCGCGCCATCGTTGAACGTCGCCGAGTCGATGCGGATGTTCCGATTGCACCCCTGCGGCAGGCACGCCGTACCGGTGGTGGTGCGCGGCCAGGAGGTGTTGGCGTTGATGGGCTGGGGCACCCCGAAGACCAGGTTCAGGTCCGGCGCCGTGGCGACGAAGGTCGTCACCTCCTGGCCCGCCGGAGGACACGCCGCGCCGTTGGGCACCCGGTGTCCGGAGAAGTGGAGCTGGTAGACGCTGCCCACCTTGCTCAGGTCCGGCGCCCACAGGAAGCAGTAGTCGTAGGTGGGGTCCACCGCGGACGGGTTGTAGTCACGCTTGAAGCGGAACGCCGTCAGGTCGTTGGCCTCATACAGCGGAATCAGCACCCCGTTGCCCGTGCCGGTGAGGAAGAACAGGTCGTCGTTCTCCTTGTAGACGTCCGGATCCGCCAGCCACTGCATCAGCAGCGTGCGCGAGTTGTCCTGCGCCAGGGCACTCCCGGCGAAGGTCGTGGTGAGGAGGGACAGCAACAGGACGGCTCGGACGGGCTTCATGAGGCCTCTCCATGGAAGTCTTTAAATTCAAGCTTCCAGGGAAGACCCGGGCCACGCAAGGCCGATGTGTTTTGACCGTCCGGCGGCGTTCCGCCACACCCCGGACTTCGACAATAAAAATCAACCTGAACCCATATCCCCTTCAGTTGCTCTCACTCCACGGAGAGTGAAAGCCTGCGCATCTCTTCTTCCAGAAAGGCAGCCGGAGATGCGCGAGAAGAACCTGGAGTACATGCTGGATTGGATTGCCGTGCAGGAGCTGGTCGCCGAGTACGGACAGGCCATCGACCACGGCAAGGACACGGGCGACTGGACCCGGTGGGAGCGGGTCTTCGCCCCGGAGGTGACGTCGGACTACTCCCGCTTCATGGGCGTGCCGCCCTCCACCGCTCCGCGCGCCGCGCTGGCGCGGTTCGGCGACAAGGCGCTGGAGTGTTTCACCCGCGTGCAGCACGCCACCGCCAACACGGTGCGCACGGAGTTCACCAGCCCCACGCACGCCACGGTGCACGCCTACGCGGAGGTGTCCCACTTCTTCACCATGGACGGTTTTCCCCAGGAGTGGACCCTGGTGGGGCGCTACACGCATGAGGTGGTGAAGACCGCCGCGGAGGGCTGGCGCATCCAGAAGGTCACGCTGGATCCCATCCACCACCGGGGCAACCTGCTGGGCCTGGAGTTCGCCCGGGGCAAGCGGCTCGGCACGCCGTGACGCCGGGCGTGCGGTGACGCGGCCCCGTCACCGCGCGCGCTTCTTCCGGGCCGGAGGCTTCGCGAGCGCCTCCGCCTGCTTCCCGATGGTCTCCGCCAGGAAGTCCACCACCGCGCGCACCCGCACGTTGTGGGCCAGGTCCTCGTGGAACACCAGCCACACGGTCCGCTCCAGCTCCGGCAGGGCATCACGCAGGGGCACCAGCTCCGGATGCAGGTGGCCGAAGAACGCCGGCAGGAGCGCCACGCCCAGTCCCTCGCGCGCGGCCTGGAGCAGCCCCAGGATGGACGTCAGCCGCAGCGCCACGGTGGCCTTCGCCGCGTGCACGTCCAGCCACTTCGACTCCGGCCAGCGCCGCGAGTCCTGCGCGTACCCCACCACCGCGTGCCCCTGGAGCCCCGTGTCGAAGCGCACCGGCCCCCGGCGGGAGAGATAGGCCTTCGACGCGAAGGGCACGACGCCAATGGCAGCCACCTTCCGGGCCCGTAGCGACGCCTCTCGCGGCCGGACCAGCCGGATGGCCACGTCCGCTTCGCGCCGCACCAGCGACAGCGCTTCGTAGCCGGAGAGCAGCTGCAACTCGATCTCCGGATGGCGCTCCTGGAACGCGGCCAGCCACGGCATCACGTTGTGGACCAGGAAGGAGTCCGTCGCGGTGACCGTCACCGGCCCGGAGGGGCGCAGGTCCTCGCCGCTGGCGAGCCGCTCCACCCGCAGCGCCTCCGCCTCCACCGCCTCCGCGGCCGGGAGGATGCGCAGCGCCACCGCCGTGGGCCGCAAGCCCGTGGGCGTCCGGTCGAAGAGCCGTGCTCCCAGCTCCTTCTCCAGCACGGCCAGGCGCCGGCCCACCGTGGTCTGGTCCACCTTCAACCGACGCGCCGCCGCGGAGAGGTTCCCTTCCCTCGCGATGGCCAGGAAGTGCCGCAGGTCGCTCCATTCGGGCATGGGCTGCACTTTCGCAGAGGTGCCCTGCGGAATCGGGCATTTTCGCAGGCCCGCCCCGAAGCCATCCTCCCCGGCGTTTCCTTCCACCGAGGAGTGCCTCCCATGAAGACCCTGCCCAAGCTCGTCGCCGCCGCCGTCGTCGCCTCCGCGTTCACCTTCGCCGCCGCCAAGGGCAAGGAGTCCGCCGCGTTCCAGCAGACCGCCTACGACAAGCTCACCTGGACGGAGATGATGCCCGGGGGTCCGTCCGTGCACGTGCTCTGGGGTGACATGAAGAAGGGCCCGTACGCCCTGCTGATGAAGTTCCCCGCCGGGTTCGACTCCGGGCCGCACACGCACTCCGCCGGCTACCACGGCGTGCTGGTGAAGGGCCGCATGACGAACACCAGCGATGGCGCCGCCGAAGCGGGCGCCGTGGAGGCCGGCAGCACCTGGGACCAGCCCGGCAAGGTGGTGCACCGCAACCAGTGCTCACCGGACGCCGAGTGCGTGATGCTCATCGCCCAGGACAAGCCCTTCGACTTCGCGCCCGCCAAGGCGAAGTGACGCTTCAGCGCGAGTCGCGGCGCTTCTGCTGCCGGGCGAACTCGGAGCGCGGTGGAGTCCGGCCCTCCGCAGCCGGGGTTGGGGTGACGCGTTTTTGCAATCCAGGCGCGGGCTCCTGACGTATCTGTCCGGCCACCAGGCAAGGGAGCAGACACCCATGACGAAGCGCGCGAGTGGTCCTTTCGACGTCAAGCTCACCCCCATGGCCCCGGAGGCGGACGCGGTGGAGGCGGCCCCGGGCCGGATGATGCTCGACAAGCGCTTTCATGGCGGGCTGGACGCCACGAGCCAGGGACAGATGCTCGCGGTGCGGACGCCCGTGGAAGGGTCCGCGGGGTACGTCGCGATGGAGCGCGTCAGCGGCACGCTGGACGGCCGCGCCGGCACCTTCGCGCTCCAGCACTTCGGGGTGATGACGCGCGGTGCGCCCCACCTCGTCATCTCCGTGGTGCCGGACTCCGGAACCGGCGGGCTCACGGGGCTCGCCGGTTCGATGACCATCGACATCGCGCCGGGCGGGAAGCACTCCTACGACTTCCAGTACACCCTGCCGGAAGCACCGTGATTCACGCGCCTCCCTTCACCCGGAGCCATGACAGGGCTTGAAGCGCGGCGAACCACGCGCCTCCCGCGAGCGCATGGCGAACATGGTTCATCCGGGCCCACCGCGTGGCCGTCTCCACGGCCGCCGGAGCGTCTGGCGATTGCATCAGCCGGACCATCGTGGGGATCCGCCGGGTGACGGGGCTCACGCCCGCGGTCCTGCGGCGCGGGGGGCGCTGAAGCATTCGCGAGCCCGGGTGGGAAGATTGGCGCCGGCGCGCGTAGTAGCGGATGAGCCCATTTTCCAGGCACCCCACCATGGCCCGTCCCAAGAGTCCCCTCGTCTGGATCCTCCTCGCGGTCGGAGGCGCCTGCGCGCTCTGCTGCACCGGCACCCTGGGGCTCATGGCCCTGGGCCTCTTCGCCGGAGACAGCGCCACGCCTGGAGCCCCCGGCGCGGTGGACCGGGCGCGCGGTGGCAGCCCAGGCGAGCCCGGCGGCTTCGCGTTCGACGCGCCCCAGGGGTGGAAGACCCAGGAGGACGGGCGCTTCATCCTCGAGTGGGAGGACCGGGGCGACACCCTGGCGGTGGAGGTGCTCCGGCTGCCGGCCCTGCCCGGGCTCGACGACGCAGAGGGCCGGCTCGCGAAGGTGTGGCAGGAGCGCATTGGCGCGGATTGGAACGGCGTACCGCCCAATCCGCTGGTGATGCGGCGCTTCATGTCCAACGGGGCCCGCGCCTTCTTCACCGCGGCAGTGGTGCGCGCGAAGAACAACGACCGGAGCTTCCGCGTGAGCCTCTATCTGGTGGAGGCGGGCGACCGATTGGAGCCGCTGGTGTTCATCCAGAGCTTCATGACACCCGGGGGCCTGGGTGAGGCCCTGTCGGCCTCGTTCTCCTGGAACACGTCCTACCCCCGGGTGGAGGAAGCGCTGAAGGGCGTGCGCGGGAGTCCCGTGGGCCTGCCGCTGGTGGACGACGCGGAGGTGGTGGGCCACTTCGTCTACGGCACCAGCACCGCGGCCCAGTGGGTCAACGCCTATACCGGCGGCACCACCATGACGGCGGTCTCCTACAGCATCGACTACACCTTCGGCGCCAATCACGCGTTCCAATACAAGTACGGGGGCGCGTCCGGACAGGTGGGCGCGATGAAGTTCGGCTCCGACGACGACCAGGGCACCTGGAGCGTGAAGCACGACGTGCTGACGCTCACCGGAGCGAAACGGACACGCCGGTACCTGCTCATCGGGGCGGCGCGCTCGCCGGAGGGAAAGCGCACCCTCTACCTCATGCCCGAACACCCGGGATGGTCGCTGGCCCCGGGCGCCATCGGGCAGAACGGCGAGCTGTACGTGGCGGCGGACTGACGTTCCGCCCTCCCCGGTGACACTGTCGGGAAGCACCGGTGTTCCATCCGCCGGCCGGAAAGCGCCGGCCCTTCCCTCACAGGAGATGGAACATGGCTGTCCTGCACCGCGGACTGCGGCTGGGTATGGCATTGCTCGCGAGCTTCACGGCCCCCGCCTGCGGGCCGGAGGCACCCGCCGGTGCCGCGCTGGAGGTGGGCGAACAGGAGTTGGAGGCGGCGCGGTCGCCCCTGCCGCCCCTGAACCGCGAGGCGCTGCGACAGGCCATCGCGGGGCTGCCGAACGCGGAGGTGTCCGGCGCCCTGGTCCGGGTGAGCGGCGCGGACGGGCGCTGGCTGGGCACGTCCGGCGTGGCCGACCTCCGCACGGGCGCTCCTGTGCCCGCGGACGCGCACTTCCGCATAGGCAGCATGACGAAGACGTTCACGGCCGTCGTCGTGTTGCAGCTCGCCGCAGAGGGGCGCGTGGACCTGGACCGGCCCGTCCAGGACTACTTGCCGCGCCTGCTGCCCGCGGGCGTCTACGCGCCCATCACCGTGCGCCAGCTGCTCAACTTCACCCACGGCCTGCCCGGCGTGCCGGTGCCGCAGAAGGACCCCGACTGGTTCTTCGAGAACCGCTTCCGGCGCTTCAGCCCCCGGGAGCTCCTCTCCCTGACGCTCCCCCAGGGTCCCCGCTTCGCCCCGGGCGCGCAGCAGGAGTACGGCAACATCGGCTACCTCGTGGCGGGGTTGCTCATTGAGCAGGTAACGGGCCGGCCCTATGGGGACGCGGTGCGCGAGCGCATCCTGCGGCCGCTGCACCTGCGGGACACCTTCGTGCCCGGCAACGACGTGACCCTTCCCGGACGCCACGCGCGGGGTTACGAGGAGGTCGAGCCGGACGGGGCAGGCTGCCCGGGGGGCGCCATCGCGTACGGCACGCGCTGCCTGGTCGACGTCACCGAGGCCAGCCAGTCCGTGCCCTGGGCCGCCGGAGAGATGATCTCCACCGCCGAGGACCTGGACCGCTTCCTCGTCGCGCTCTTCCAGGGCCGGCTGCTGCCGCGCAAGCAGCAGGAGGAGCTCTTCACCGTCCCGGACCTGCCCGCCGCGGGAGGTGGCCGCGCCAGCTACAGCGCGGGCCTCAGGCGATACGACCTCAACGGCGTCATCTTCTGGGGCAAGTCAGGCGACCGGCACGGCTACAACAACGGGATGGGCGCCACGAGGGATCTGCGCCGGCGCCTCATCTATTCGGTCAACACGCTCCACATGGGAGGGGATCAGCCGGACATCGCCGTGCGGATCATCATGGCGGCCCTGCAGGGGCCCTCCCAGCCGTAGAGGGTTGGGGCGAGATGGGGTTAGCCTGCCACGTCACACTGACTGGAGGCTCCCATGGCAACGCTCGACACGCCTGTCATCATCGGCCGTTCAAGCTCGCACTTCACACGCATTGCCCGGCTCTTCGCCACGGAGCTGGGCGTCGACCATTCCTTCCAGGTGGTGAGGGACCTCCTTTCCACGAATCCGGAGGACTACGGCGGAAACCCCGCGCTCCGGATCCCCGTCCTGAAGACAGCTCAAGGCGCCTGGTTCGGAGCGCTCAATGTCTCCCGGGAGCTGTGGCGGCGGTCGAATCCCAGGCTCCGGGTGGTGTGGCCGGAGGACCTGGACACGCCTCTGCTGGCGAACATGCAGGAACTCACCCTGCAAGCCATGGCGACGGAGGTGACGCTGGTCATGGAGAAGATGGCCGGCGCCGGCGAGGGCACGACCCACGCACGCAAGCTCCGTGAGTCCTTGGGCAACATGCTGGCCTGGTTGGAGGCGAACGCGAGCGCCGCGCTGGCCGCCCTCCCGCGAGAGCGGGACCTGAGCTACCTGGAGGTCACCCTCTTCTGCCTCGTGACCCATCTGGAGTTCCGGGACGTCCTACCCACGGCCTCCTATGCAACGCTGAACCGCTTCTGTCAGCAGTTCGCACAGCGCCCATCCGCCAGCGCAACCCCGTTCCGCTTTGATGTCTGACCACACTTTTGAGCGGTTCTCACCAAGCCCGTCCTGACGCTACGGCTTACGAGGTGCCCTCTTCCTTCGCGCCCCCATCGCGCCTGACGCTGCGCCTCGCAGGAGGCGGCGGAAGGTGGGGCACTCCATGTGGCTTGGCGCGGGGCAGGATGCGGCGTGCCGCAGGCCGTCGCGCATCGCGCTCAGCTCGCGGATCGTCTTGTCCAGCTTCTCCGCCTGGGCCGCGAGCAGCTTCCGGTCGATTCGCGGCCTCCCGTCCGGCGCGAACATGCGCGCGATCTCATCGAGCGAGAAGCCCGCGGCCCGCCCCATCGCGATCAGCGCCAGCCGCTCCAGCACCTCGGGTCCGAACAGGCGGCGCAGCCCCCGCCTGCCGATGGAGGCAATCAGCCCCCGCTCCTCGTAGAAGCGCAATGTCGAGGCCGGAACACCGGAGCGTTTCGCCACCTCCGTGATGTCCAATGCGGTCATCCTCTTGACCTCAAGTCGACTTGAAGTGGCACCCTGCGGCTTCTGGTTCTTGAAGGCAAGTCAGAGGAGCTCCCCATGGATGACACGCGCCAGCCCGAGGATGAGCAGTCGAAGCTGTGGAACGGCACCGCCGGACACGCCTGGGCTCAAAACCAGGAGGTGCTCGACGCGATGTTCAAGCCGTTCGAGGACCTGCTCGTCGAAGCAGTCGTCGCAGGCTCCGCCAGCCAGGTGCTCGACATCGGTTGCGGTACCGGCAGCACCACGCTCGCCGTCGCGCGCCGGCTGGGCGCGAAGGGCCGCTGCACCGGCATCGACATCTCCGAGCCGATGCTCGCCGCCGCCCGGGCCCGAGCCGACCAGGAAGGCACCCCGGCTCGCTTCATCCGCGCCGACGCGCAGCGGTACGCCTTCGAGCCCGCGAGCTTCGACAGGGTCATCTCGCGCTTCGGCGTCATGTTCTTCGAGGACCCCATCCAGGCCTTCGCGAACCTGCGGCGTGCCGCGAAGCACGACGCCGAACTCCTGGCCATCGCGTGGCGGAGCCCTTCGGAGAACCCGTTCATGACGACAGCCGAGCGCGCCGCTGCGCCACTCGTGCCGAACCTCCCTGCCCGCCGGCCAGACGCGCCTGGGCAGTTCGCCTTCGCGGATTCGAAGCGGGTCCACCGCATCCTGGAAGAGAGCGGCTGGGCCGGAATCGACATCCGCCCCATCGATGTGAGCTGCACCCTGCCCGAGAAGGAGCTGATCAACTACCTGACCCGGTTCGGGCTCCTCGGAAGGGTCCTCCAGGAGGTGGATGAGAGGACTCGCGCCCAGGTCATCGAGACGGTCCGCGCCGCCTTCGAGCCCTTCGTGCACGGAGCGGAGGTCCGCTACACCGCTGCCTGCTGGAAGGTGGGCGCCAGGGCGTCAGCCGCGCCAAAGGACGCAGTGAGCCCCTGATCACGGCCCGCTGGAGCCGCGGCGGCGGTCCAGCGGATCCTGCTTCGTCTCCACGCAGGTGGCCCCCTGGGCCTGGGCCCTGCGCACCCTCGCATCGCAGTGCTGCCATGCCCCCGCGGGCGTGGCCATGCTCCCGCCCAGGTGGACCGCGCAGGAGGGGGTGTGTCCCCAGATGTCGCCCTGCATCCAGTAGAGGAACGTCTCCGTCATCTCTCCCGGCCGGGTGCACTCGACGAAGTGTGAATTGCCGTCCGCCTTGAAGAACGCGCTCGTCGTCGCGTTGGGGACCTGCTTCTTCGGCGGAAGGACCGTTTCGAATCGCGCCTGGAAGCCCGCCACCCGGGTGCCATCCGCCGCGAGCCGGAGGGGCGGTGTCACCGGCTGGCCCGCGAACTCATCGAAGAGCCCATCCACCACCACGGACCCGTCCGGCATCGCCGCCACCATCCGGAGGAAGCCCGAGGCATCGGGATTGCGCTTCACTTCCGCCGCCGCCTTCCGGTAGCGCAGCCCCGCGCCGAGCCCCTTCTGGAACCGCGCATCCACCGAGCCGTCCGCCTTCAAGCGCACCAGGCCCGGAGCGCGCCAGGGGCCCTCCGGAGGATCCACGGCGGGGATGTAGTTCTGGGCGAGCACGAGGCTCCCGCCCGGTCCAAGCCCCATCTCCGACACGTGCATGAAGCGGCCCTGGGGATATTCCCCCTCCTGCCGGAAGTTCTTGTAGGTGGGGTCGAGCCGCCCGTCGGGCGTCAGGCGCATGACGTGCGCGCGCGTCTCTCCCTGGACGACGTCTCCCACTCCGACGACCGAGCCGTCTGGACGGGGGGCGATGAGGCTCAACTCGATGCCGCCCTCCCCCTTCATCACCCAGGAGATGAGCGGCGTGTTGAAGCGCGCATCAGGCTTCCACTGCGCGTTGAGGGCGAGGACGGGAACCTCGGACCGGCTCCCCTCGGGTTGGAACCGGCCGCTCAGGAAGAGGCCTCCGTCAGCCCGGGCGCGGACCTGCTTCAACACATACCAGCCCAGCCTCAGCTCGCTCAGGACCGGGTCGAAGCGCTCGGCGCGCTCGAGGGTGCCAGCGGGGGTGAAGCGCAGCAGCCACAGCGGCACCTGCTTGAGGTAGTTCTCGTCTGGCGTTGACGCCGCGACGATGAGCCGCGACTTCGCATCCACCTCCGCGGTGATGATGAACGACGAGGCGCCCACCTTGTCGAGCAGCGCCGCGCGCACCTTGCTGTTGAAGGCGTCGTCCCTCGCCCCCGCCGCCGTGTGGCGGACGAGCTCATGGGCCACGCTCGCGGGCCCGCTCTCACCTCTGGGGGCCTTCTCGTCGCGGGACGAATACGTCGCGAGGTAGCCCCCGGAAGGGACGGCGAGCAGCTGCACCAGCTCCTTCATGCGATCCCGGTCGGACGCGGCTTCGAGCGCCACGGAGGCCCGCGCCGTGTCGCGCTTGCCCAGGGCATCGATGACCACGACGCTGCCCACGGGCTCGCCGTTCAATCGATTGCAGGTGTGCCCCACCACGCCCCAGGCGCCCTTGGGCGCGGGGAGGACGGCCACGAGCTCGCAATCCCCATTCGGCTCGTGGAACTGATCATTGGGTGACCAGATTCCGTCCTCCTCCGCGAAGGCCGCACCGCCCAGTGCCAGCGCGAGCAACACCGCGCCCGCGTTCCTCAATGCCTGCATCGTGCGCTCCCGTTTGACTCAAGGTCGCACCATGGTGCCACGCCGCGTGTCCCTCTGGAACCGACGCGCGGGTCAAGGCTTCAAGTAGGCCAATTGCCTTCCATGGGATGCGGGCCGTCCGTGAAGGCGCGCACCAGGTGGGTGCCACCGACGAAGGCCCCTGCCCATGAGCCGCCCCTGCCGCCGAAGGACTCCTCACGGTCGCCACGCGAGCGCAGCGCGTTGATGCCCACCTTGAAGGCCTGGAGCCGCTCCGCGATGCGCCGGGCGAGCTCCGGGTCGTCCGTCGCCACCGAGGCCACGAGCGCGCCGTTGGAGACGTTGGCCTCCCGCAGCAGCTCCTCCTCGGAGTCCACCGACACCAGGAGGTCGACGGGGCCGAAGGGTTCGCGCAGGTAGAGCTCACTGTCTCGCGGGACGCCGAAGAGCAGGACGGGCGGCAGGTATGCGCCCCGCTCCTGCCGCGCGGTGAAGGCGTCCTCCGCGAGCATCCCCTGATGCAACACCTGCGTGCCCTGCTTCCGCGCCTCGGCGATGAGGGTGCGGAGCTCCTCGACCTTGCTGGGGGAGATGAGCGGCCCGAAGTCCACGTGCGCCCCCAGGACCGGATTGCCGACGCGCAACGAGGAGACCGCATCGACATACGTCCGGACGAACTTCGGGACGAGCGACTTTTCGACGACCCAGCGGGTGTAGGCGGTGCAGCGTTGCTTGCCGAAGTCGAAGCCCGCGCGAATCTGCTCGCCGAGCCTGTCCCAATCCGTGAAGTGCGTGATGGCGTAGGCGTTCACGCCCTCCATCTCCAATGCATAGCGCTTGTCCGTGTCACGCAGGCGGCGGTGGACCTCGCCACCGTTGGCGCGGCCACCGATGAAGGCAACGCCCGCGATGTGGGCATGGCCGACGAGCGCCTCGGAGAGGTCCCTCCCGCGCCCACCGACGAGCGAGACAGGAAGGCCCGCGCGGCGCAGCAACGCGAAGGCAAGGGTGAGTGAGACGCCGCCGCCCTGGGTCGGAATCTTCGCGATGACCGAGTTGCCCGCGAGCGACTGCACGAGCACGTTGAGCAGCAGGACGGAGAAGGGATAGTTCCAGGAGGCGATGTTCGAGACCAGGCCGAGCGGCTTGCGGCCATCGAGCATCCGGCCCATCTGCTCCAGGTACCACGCGATGCCCGCGAGACACCGGTCCACGTCGTTGGAGGCCGTGGGCAGCGTCTTGCCGATGTCCCACGCGAGGATCCGGACGAGCAGGTCCCGGTGCGAATGGAGCAGCACCACCGCCTCCGTGACGGCACGGGCGCGGTCATCGAGCGGACGGGCCGCCCAGGGCGCGAACTCCGCCGCTGCCTGCTCTACGCCCGCGGCGACCTGCGCGGCGCCAAGCAGCGGCAGCTCCGCGAGGACGCTGCCGTCGATGGGCGAGATGGCATGGAACCAGGCAGGCGGCTGGACCCATCTCCCAGCGACGGGAGAGAGCAGACGCCCTTGGGCGTCGAAGGCCTCTGGCACGGCCCTCCGTGCCTCGGCCAGCAGGAGACGGCTTTCAAGATGACGAAGGGGCTCGCCAACACGTTCGGTATCCAGCATGGGTGCACCTCCTCGCGCGTCAGGTCCGCGCTGAATCAATCGGAACCACGGCCCATGACGAGCTGCGACATGAGCGCAATATCGTCATGCACGCCCCGTCTGTCTGGGGAGGCAGGCAAGGGCCCGCCGGGAGGCGTGAGCAGCCCCTGAATGCGAGCATCCTGGAACCGATACGCTGGGAGCGTGAACGCCCCCCAGACACCGCGACTCCTCACGGAAGACGACCTCGCTCGCCATCTCGCGCGGGCCTACCGGCTTGCGAGGGCCGATGATCTTTCATGGCGCCCCATCGAGGAGCATCTCCACGCGCGGAGAAGCGCCGCGTTCATCGAGGCGTTCGCGGCACAGCTCGTTCAGCACTACGCCCAGGTCCCAGGCGTGTGCGTCTTCCGGAAGACGCAACCCGCGCTGCACTTCAAGCGCGGTGGCAGCCAGCGCAGCGAGTTCCTGTTTGATGTGCTCGCCTGCGTCATGGAGAAATGCCCACCGGCAATCCGCTACGACGTTCCGCACCTGGATTTCATCCAAGCCCCTCTGTTCCAGATGGAATCCGAGCTCGCGCAGGACACCGCCGAGGCCGCCGAGGACTTCAGCAAGTTGGTGTGTGGCGCGGCCCCCCAGAGCCTGTTCGTCGGGCCCCTGACGCACAACCATGATCCGTTTCTGAAGGTGCTCGCGTGCATCGCGCCGCACGTGCCCAGCAAGGAGGTGTACTGCGGATTCATCCTCCACCCGAAGTCCTGGGCGGACAGGGATGCACTCCCGAAGCTGTACCGGTGGCGCGTGGACCGCTGGGATGAGGTATCGGCGCAAAGCTGACCGGAAGGGGTTCTCGCAGCGAGCCAACAAGGCACGGTGCGTCACGCATGCGTCCTGGACGATTGCAGCCACCATTCAAGTGATTGCCATCCGTGCGTCGGGCGGCCACGCTCGCGTCGCATGAGACACAAGCGGCTGATGAGGATTGGCGTTGTCGGCGGCGGGGCCATGGGGTGCGGCATCGCACTCGAGCTCGCCATCGCCGGCAGACAGGTGGTGCTCTTCAACAGGCAGGCGCAGAGCAGCGAGGCAGCGCGCGTGAAGCTGGAGCGTGACGCCGCGCTGCTGGTGGAGGCGGGGATGCTCGGCGCGGAGCAACGCACCACCGCGCTCGCGCGCATCCATCGCACCACGGTGCTCGCCGAGGCCGCCGTGGTCCAGGACCTGGTCATCGAGTCCATCCCCGAGGACCTGGCGCTCAAGCAGCAGCTCTTCAAGGAGCTGGACCGGCTCGCGGCACCGGACACCCTGCTCGCCACCAACACCACCGCGCTGAGCGTGACAGCCATTGCCCGCGACTGCGCGCACCCCGAGCGGGTCCTCTCCGCGCACTACTACCTTCCCGCGCACCTGGTGCCGCTGGTGGACGTCATCCCCGGCGAGAAGACGTCACCCGACGCGGTGGAGACGGTGCGGCGCTTCCTCGAGGAGCTGGGCAAGTCGCCCGTGGTCTTCGCGCGGGACGTGCCGGGCTCGGTGGGCCCGCGCCTGCAACAGGCGCTCATCGGCGAAGCCTTCCGGATCGTGCAGGAGGGCGTGGCCACGCCGGAGATGGTGGACCGCGTGCTCACGCAGGGCATCGGGCGGCGCCTGGGCGCCTCTGGCATCTTCGACCGGCTGGACCTCGTGGGCCTGGACTTCATCACCGGCGTCCTGCGCGGCTCGGGGCGCCCGGTGCCGCCGGTGCTCGCCCAGAAGGTGGACCAGGGCGAGCTGGGCCTGAAGACGGGCCAGGGCTTCTATCCGTGGACGCCGGACAGCGCCGCCGCCTTCGAGGAGCGCATGGCCCGCCACCTCATCACGCAGCTGCGCGAGGACCGGGCCGCGGGCCGCCTCCCCACACCGGAGTCCGAGGAATGAGCAGCGACGTCGTGCTCGTGGAGCCGGCGGCGCTGTCTGACTTCATGGCGGACGCCGTCCGGGAGTACACGGCGTGCACGCCGGAGCTCCCGCCGCGCAGCTGGGCCGTGCTGCTGGGGCGCTTCACGGACGACGCGATGCACGTGGAGCGCGTGGGCTTCGCCACCAACATCCGCGAGACGGACGACTCCGTGCTCCAGGAGTTCGAAGCAGCCATCATCCCTCGCTTCGGCGCCTGCTACGCCAACGGCCGGCGCGGCTACTGGTGTGAGCCGCGCGAGCTGCTGCGCATCACCGCCGAGGCCGAGGCCGAGGGGCTGGAGGTGCTCGGCTCCATCCACCTGCACCCGGACTGGCACCGCATCGGTCCGCCCCACGAGAGGGGCCTGCGCGTCAGCCAGGAGCCCACGCCCATGGACCGGCACCTGTTCCAGGGCAGCGGCTGGCCGCTCAACATGATCCTCTACCTGGAGCGGAGAGAGGGCAGGCTCTACCACTCGCTCGGAGCGTGGGCCCCGCCCGCCGACACAGCGCCCGAAGCGGGATGCCGTGCGCTCGCCATCCGGATGCGCACCTGCACAGCGCTCAGTTGACGGGGTGCGTGTCCATCGCGTCCGGCGCGAAGCTCGCGCTGTCCCGTCGCTCAAAAGACGAGCCGCCTGGGGCAGGTGCCTCCAGGCGGCTCATTCCACTGCACTGCCTCAGCCCCGTCTACGCAGCGACGTCAGGCGCCTGCTGGAGCTCCGCGGCCTCGCTGGTGGCCACGGTGCGCGTCTTGGCGATGAGCAGGTAGATGGCCGGCACGAAGTAGAGGGTGAAGAGCGTGCCCAGCGCCATGCCCGTCACAAGCACGAGCCCGATGCTGTTGCGCGCCGCCGCGCCCGGTCCCGACACCAGGACGAGCGGGAAGTGGCCCGCGACCGTGGCCACCGTCGTCATCAGGATGGGACGGAGCCGCTCGGAGGCCGCTTCCTTCACCGCCTCGAGCTTCGATTTGCCCTCCTCCTGGAGGCGGTTGGCGAAGTCCACGATGAGGATGCCGTTCTTCGCGATGAGGCCCACCAGCGTCACCAGACCCACCTGTGAGTAGATGTTGAGCGTGGTGGTGAAGCTGTCCGTGAAGTACGGCATCATCGGGTTCGGCATCCGCAGGAACGTGGTCACCAGCGCGCCGAAGAGCGCCAGCGGCACCGACCCGGCGAGGATGATGAGCGGATCCCTGAAGCTGTTGAACTGGGCCGCGAGCACCAGGAAGATGAGCACCACCGCCAGCCCGAACGCCGGGGCGAACGAGTCCCCTTCCGTGCGCAGCTGCCGGGACTCGCCCGTGTAGTCGATGCGGTAGCCCGCGGGCAGGATGCGCGCGGCCTCCGTCTCCAGGTAGGTGAGCGCCTCGTCCAGCGGGCGGATGGCCACGCCGCTGAGCTTTACGGCATTGAGCTGCTGGAAGCGGTTGAGCGACCGGGGCGCCACCTTGTCCTTGAGGGACGCGATGGCCGACAGGGCCACGAGCTTGCCATCCGGACCGGTGACGTGGATGTCCTTGAGCTGCTCCGGCGTGAGGCGGGAGGAGCGCAGGACCTGCGGGATGACCTTGTAGCTGCGGCCCGCGATGTTGAACCGGTTGACGAAGTTGCCACCCACGGCCGTGCCCAGGTCCTGGCCCACGGTGCCCAGATTCAGGCCCAGCTGCGCGACCTTCTCGCGGTCGACCTCGAGCTCCGACTGGGGCTGATCCAACTTCACGTCGATGATGGGCGGGAAGGCGAACAACCCGCTCTGCGTCGCCTTCTCCTGGAGCTGCTGCGCGAAGCCCAGGAGCTCGTCCGCCTCCGCCGTGGAGGCGATGACGAACTCCACCGGGAAGTTGCCACCCCCCGGCAGCGCGGGGGGCTGGAGGGTGAACGTCTGGACCGCCGGGATGGTGCTCACCCGCTCCTGCGCCTCCGCCATCACCTGCGCCGTGGTGCGCTGGCGCTCCTTGAACGGCTTCAGCACCAGGCCCCAGAAGCCGTTGCTCGGCTGGACAATCTGGAAGTTGAAGCTGGACTCCGGCATGTCCATCAGCAACTCGCTCGTCTTGGTGACCGACGGCTTCAGCTGATCCAGGGTGGAGTTGGACGGCGTGCTCATGATGCCGATGACGAAGTCCTGGTCCTCCACGGGCGCCAGCTCCCGGGCCGACTGGTTGAACATCACCAGGGCGAGCAGGCTCAGGAAGATCCACGCCGCGTAGACGGGTCCGCGGACGAGCAGCGAGCTGTCCAGGGTGCGGGCGTACGCGGCCCGCAGGCGCTCGAAGCCGCGGTTGATGACGCCCGCGAGCCCCTTGTCCTCGTGGCCCGCCTTCAGGAGCACGGAGGACATCATCGGGGAGAGCGTCAGCGCCACCACGCCCGACAGGGTCACCGCTCCGGCCAGCGTGAGCGCGAACTCGCGGAACAGCGAGCCCGTGAGCCCGCCCTGGAAGGCGATGGGCGCGTACACCGCGGCGAGCGTGAGCGTCATCGCGATGATGGGCCCCACCAGCTCCCGCGCGCTCTTGATGGCGGCGTCCACCGGGCGCAGTCCGTCACGCAGGTGGCGCTCCACGTTCTCCACCACGACGATGGCGTCGTCCACGACCAGGCCCACCGACAGCACCACCGCGAGCAGGGTGAGCAGGTTCACCGTGAAGCCGAACACCTGCATCAGGAACACCGTGCCGATGAGCGATACCGGGATGGCCACCAACGGCACCAGGATGGAGCGCACGGAGCCCAGGAACAGGAAGATGACCAACACGACGATGATGAGCGTCTCGATGAGCGTGCTCACCACCTCGTCGATGGCGTTCTGGATGTAGTCCGTGCCGTCGAAGGCGACGCCGCCGTGGATCTGCTCGGGCAGGTCCTTCTTGAGCGAGTCCATCTCCTGGCGGATGCGCTGCATGACGTCCAGCGAGTTGGCGTTGGGCAGCGACCAGATGCCGACGAAGACGGCCGTCTTCCCGTTGAGCGTCACGTCGGTGTCGTAGTCCTCGGCGCCGAGCACCACGTCCGCGACGTCCGACAGCCGCACCACCGCGCCGCCATCCTTGCGGACGATGAGCTGCCTGAACTCCTCCACGGAGCGCAGGCCCGTGTTCGCCGTGAGGTTCACCTGCACGAGCGAGCCCTTCGTCTGGCCCACGGCGGCGAGCGAGTTGTTCGTGGCGAGCGCCTGACGGACCTGGATGGGGCTGACGTTGAGCGCGGCCATCTGGTCCGGCTTCATCCACACCCGCATGGCGAACGTGCGCGCCCCGAGGATGTCCGCGCGCTGTACGCCCTCCACCGACGACAGCCGGGGCTGCACCACGCGCACCAGGTAGTCGGACAGCTCGTTCTGCTCGAGGAAGTCGGAGGTGAAGTTGAGGTACGCGATGGCGAACTGGCTGTCCGCGGACTCGATGCCCATCACGGGCACCTGGGATTCGGGCGGGAGGTCGCCGCGCACCTGGTCGACCTTGGCGCTGATCTCACTCAGGGCGCGGTTGGCGTCGTAGTTGAGCTTGAGCCGGGCGCGGATGATGGAGACGTTCTGCGAGCTGGTGGACTCGACGTAGTCGATGCCGTCCGCCGCGGCGATGACGCGCTCCAGCGGCGTGGTGATGAAGCCACGGACGAGCTCCGCGTTGGCGCCGACGTAGACCGTGGTGACGGTGATGTCGGCGTTCTCGCTGCGCGGGTACTGCCGCACGTTGAGCGAGCGCAGGGCCTGCAGGCCGGCGATGATGATGATGAGGTTGACGACCAGCGCCACGACCGGACGCCGGATGAAGAGGTCGGTGAATTTCATGGGTTCGCCTTCTTGCGTCCCTTAAGGGTTCACCGGCTGGGGAGCGACCTCGATGGGCGGCGCCATCGCGTTGTTCACGACGACGGCCATGCCGTTCTTCAGCTTGAAGACGCCGCTGCTGACCACGGTCTGCCCGGGCTTCAGGCCGGACGTCACCGCGACGTAGTCACCCCGGCGCTCCCCCAGCCGCACGAACTGCTGCCGCGCCAGCAGGGCCGTCTTGCCCGCGGCGTCCTTGCCCTCGGCGAGGGTGAACACCGAGTCACCATAGGGAGCGAAGAGCACGGCGGTGGCGGGAATGGCCACCACCTGCTCGCTGGCGTCGGAGAGCACCTCCACGCTGACGAACATGCCGGGCAAGAGCCGGCCGTCCGCGTTGGGCACGGTGGCGCGCATGCGCACGTTGCGGGAGGACAGCTCCACCTCCGGGTTGATGGTGGTGAGGTCGCCTTCCCAGGACTCGCCCGGGAAGACGTCGACGCGCAGGCGCACCTTCTGGCCCTGCTTCACCTGGGCCAGCGCCTGCTGGGGCAGCTGGAACTCCACGAGCGCGGGGGTGGAGGACTGCAGGGACACGATGGGGTTGCCCGGGGAGACGAGCTGTCCCAGCTCCACCTGGCGGATGCCGATGCGGCCATCGAAGGGGGCGCGGATGGTCTTCTTGGCGATGAGGGACTTCAGGTGGGCCACGGTGGCGGAGGACTGGAGCGCCCGCGCGCGGACGGCATCCAGGTCCGACTGGGTGTTGGCGCCCTGGGCGTTGAGCTTCTCGGCGCGCTCGCGGGTCAGCCGCGAGAGCTCCGCGTCGGCCTCGGCGCCGGCCAGCTGGGCCTGTTCGCTGGAGGTGTCGAGCTGGATGAGCACCTGGCCCTTCTTCACCGAAGCGCCGTTCTCGAAGCGGATGTCGTTGACGACGCCCGGCAGCTCCGCGCTCAGGGTCACGCCCCGGAGCGCCAGCACGGTGCCGACAGCGCTCCGGGTCCCCTGCCAGCCGAAGGACTCCGCCTGGGCGGACGTGACGGACTCGGGCGGCTGCACGAAGGTCTCACCGGCGTTGATCATCGAGACGATCTGTCCCGCCTTGACGGCGACGAGCCCCGCGAAGATCGCGAGCAGGAGCAGCACGCCGATGATCCACCGCTTGAGGCGGCTGGCGCGGGGCGGTGAGGACGAAGGCACTTCAGCAGAAGGGGCATGCATCGTGGGCACTCGAACCGGCTGACAGGGGCAGCCGTGTCAGGGAATTGGCCGCCCTGTAGCCGAACCGTTCTGCGTTTGCGCCCTTGAAAATCTGTTCAGGTTGTGACCACTCCCTGGGTTGGCTTCGCGCGCGCTTTTTCGAGCGCGCACGTGACGAGCCCGTTACGGGGCTCGTGCCGGAGAAGCCAGGCGGCGGACGACTCAGCCTTCCACGGGACGGGTGAGGCCCAGTGTGTCCGCGTAGCTGTGCAGCCCGCGAATGTGATTGCCACCGTCGACGGCGAGGGTGTCACCGGTGATCCATGAGGCGAGGTCGCTGCAGAGGAACGACACCACCTTCGCCACGTCCTCCGGCTCGCCACACGGTTTTCCGAGCGGCGTATGGGCGAGGAACTCCCGCCCCATGGCGCCCTTCATGAGGCCGGCACCCTCGGCCAGGGGGGTGCGGATGGCGCCCGGGGCCACGACATTCACACGAATGCCGTACCGCCCCAGCTCCGAAGCCGCGACCTTCGAGAAGTTCGCGAGCCCCGCCTTGGAGGCGCAGTAGTGGGCGAGCCCATCCGTCACGGCCGTCTGATTCAACGAGGAGATGTTGACGATGGAGCCCGGCTGCTTCGCGGCGACGAGCGCCCTCGCGAGCGCCTGGGTGAACAGGAAGGGCCCCTTGAGGTTGATGGCCAGGATCTGGTCGAACTCCTCCGCCGGCAACTCAAGGAGCGGGCGGAGGGTGGCCGACCCTGCGTTGTTCACCAGGATCCCCGGGAGGCCAAACTCACGCGTGGCAACCTCAATGGCCTGCGCCACGTCCTCCGCGCGAACCACGTCGCCCGCGAAGGGCATGGCCCGCGCGTGCCCCTCCATCCTCCGGTTGAGCTCTCCGGCGGCCGCCTCCACCTTCTCCCGGGTCCGCCCGAAGAGAAGGACGTTGGCTCCGTCCCGCATGAGGCGCGCGGCGATTCCCAGTCCGATGCCCTGGCCCGCCCCCGTCACGATGGCACTGCTCGATATCAGCTTCATGGTGGCTCCTGTGTGCTTCGTGGACGGGCGTGAATCTACTTCACCGCGCGTGTGAAGGAGTTCGCGCTCGAGAAGAAGGAAGAGGTGACGGAGCACGCGAAGCAGCTCGCCGCGGAGAAGCGCGAGGAGCTGAAACAGCAGGCCCGCGAGAAGGTGCTCGACTGGAAATCACACGCCAAGGAGACGGCGATGCGCAAGACGTACGAATGGACGGATGAGGCCACCCACACGCCACGAGGGCTGGGGCTGCTGGGGGCCGGGGTCGGCTCCATGTTGATGAAGCGGGCGTTCCGCTCGCGCATCGAGGAGCGCGACTACCGCGTCCGCGAGTATGAACGGATTCCGGTGGGCCCTGGCCGCGAGCGCATCCCCCTGTACGAGGCCGAGCGCGAGTACTCCGGCGCCTACGGCTCGGGCCGGGTCATCCCCGTCCCTGGATACAACACGCGCGAGGAGTCCAGCGGGGACGAGGGCATGCACCTCAAGGACCGCGCGAGCGAAGCGCTGCACATGGCGAAGGAGACCGTGGGGAGCACCACGGAGAACGTGAAGGACCGGGTGAGAAGCCAGGCTTCGCACCTGCGCGAGCGCGTGCCGTCCCCCCAGGCGATCCGGGGACGCACCTCGCAGTGGTACGACCGGGCCCTCGAGGAACAGCCCCTGGCGCTCGCGCTCGGCGCGGTGGCCCTGGGCATGCTGACCGCGAGCCTGCTGCCGGTGACGGACAAGGAGCGCCAGCTCCTGGAGCCCGCGAAGCGCCGCGCACAGGAAGGACTGGCGCAGTTGGGAGACCAGGTGAGCCAGAAGCTGGAGGGCAGCGAAGAAGAGGACACGTCCAGCGCTGGAACCGTCTCCATGGGCGCGAGCGGCGGAATCCCGCCGCTGCCGCCGCTGGAGCAGATTGCCCCGAAGGTGCACTGAGCGATTGAAGCGGAGGACCTTCCCGGGCCTGAAGCGCATGGGCCCGGGAACGAACGCTCCGTGAAATCACAAACACCGGGAATGAAACATGGTGTGTATCATCGGACCTTTCCGTACTCGCAGACTAGGTTCATCTGACAATAATTTCTCGTTTTGTTGGATAATGCGGCTCAAACCCTCTAGAACAGCGACAGTCCACCCGGTGGTCCCGTGGTGGGACCGGGAGCTGGGCTGATCCACGCCAAGAGGGGCGACGAACATGTTCAAGAAGGCTGCTGTCGTCGTGGTGAGCTGCGGTGCGTTGCTGACGGCCTGCGGTGGTGAGGCGCAGAGCGAGAACGACGAGATTGTCTCCAACCTCATCGAAGCGGGCTTCCCGGCCAACGACATCATGGTCGTGGACAACGCGGTGTACGTGGGGCGTGACGCTCACGTGAGCCTGGAGGCGTCCCGGGAGATGCTCCAGACCGACAGCGCGACCGCGGAGCAGTACCGGACGACCAACCTCGTCGGCACCAGCGTGACGAAGATCTGCGTCATCCCCACCTCCCAGTTCAACAGCTACAGCCGGCTCAGCCAGGGCCTCGACCTGGCCATCGAGAACTACAACAGCCAGGGGCTGCGCATCACCTTCGCGCGCGGCTCGGCGTCCGACTGCACCGCGACCATCTCCGCGAAGACCACGAGCGGCACCGGCGGCTCGGCTGGGTTCCCCAAGGGCGGCAAGCCCTACGGCACCATCAACATCGGCACCGGCCTGCAGAGCTACAGCGTGGACGTGAACGAGCACGTCATCACCCACGAGCTGGGCCACACCATCGGCTTCCGCCACTCGGACTACTACGACCGGTCCATCAGCTGCGGCACCGGCGGCAACGAGGGCGCGTCCAACGTGGGTGCCATCCACATCCCCGGAACGCCGACCACGGCCACGCGGGGCGGCTCGGTGATGAACTCCTGCTTCAGCTCGAATGAAAGCGGCGAGTGGACCAGCTCCGACCGCACGGCGCTGGACTACCTCTACTGAGCGTTGGCTCGCCGCGGGAACTTCACCCCGCGCGCGAGTGCATTGCAGCCCCAATCCAGGGATGCTTCCACGCGTCCGCCCCGCCCTGGGGCGGACGCTGCTGGGCAAGGCGCTCGTGTCCCTGTGGCCCATCTTCGGGCCCGACCGGGTGCTCTCCCGCCTGCAGGAGAGCTTCGCCACGGTGAACAACTACCTGAAGACCGAGCTCATCACCCACGGCCGCGAACCACACTTCGACTTCAACGGCCACGCCTGTTCCTACCGCGTGCGCTGGGATTCGTGAACGAGGTCCTTCCAGCACCGTCCCCCATGGCAGACTGCGGCCATGACCCGCTCTTCTTCCTTCGCAGTCGTCGCGGTGCTGAGTCTGGTGTTGGTTTCCACGGCGTGCACGGCCCCTGACCACGCCCGGGACGAGCAGGACCTCCGCCAGTTGGTGAAAGCTCAGACCGAGGCCTGGAACGCCCACGACGCGACGGCATGGACGCGGGACTTCGCGGACGACGCGGACTTCATCAACATCGTCGGCACGGTGTTCCAGGGTCGCGCGGAGATCGAGACGCGCCACGCCGCCATCTTCGCGAGCATCTTCAAGACCAGCCACGCAGAGGTCACCGTGCGCAGGATCCGCTTCCCCAGCGAGGACATCGCCGTGGTGGACACGATGCACGAGGTCACCGGCCACACGGGCCTCCCTCCGGGAGTGCAGAACACCGAGGACGGACTGCTGCGCACGCAGATGCGGTATGTGATGAAGCGCACCCAGAAGCAGTGGCGCATCGTCTCCGGCCAGAACACCGACGTGAAGCCGGCGCCCAAGCCAGTGCCGTAGACAGCCAATGCAGGGCTCCAAGCAAGCTGTGCTGCCGCTGCACGCTGGGCCATCACCGCAAGGTGGACTTCTCGCGAGCCTCCATTGAGTCCTCGTCCGTCCGGGCGTCAAGAAGGAGCGGCTGGGGCGCTATCGCTGGGTCGTCGAGCGCAGGGACGACGTGCACTTTGGATTCCTCGTCCTCGGCTGCTGCGTCATGCCCCTACGACGCCTCTGTCCCGGCATTTATCAGGAGCTGCAAATGAGACATCCTCACCCCAGAGCGCTCGTATTGGCGATTTCCTGTCTGTTGCTGACCTTCACTGCCTGCATCCGAACTGGAGGGCAGACGGAGGTCCCGGCTGCAGATCCGTGCCTGAATGCCCCTGCCTGCGGGCGGGGGGCGGTATGCGCCCCCACACGGTCCGCGGAGGGCAGTGAGCTGACTGCCAGCTGTGTCATCCCTTGCTTCCCGGACTCAGGCGTGCCCGAGCTGTGCCCCGAAGGATTTTTCTGCGCGCTGTACAATGCGCACGGGCCTCAGATTCCCCACTGCATTGGCGTGCCCAGGATCATGGAAGCGGTGAATGGAGGGCGTGTACTCAGGGTGCGTCCGGACGCGGGAGGATTCCAGCTGGAGCACAGCCAGCAGGATGGAGCAGACGCAGGACTGTAGATTGGCCGTCGAATGGCCTGCGGTCGGCCCGAGCAAGGAAGCCTTTGACTTCCTTGCTCGGGCCGACGTTTTTCAGGGGGATGGCCTTCTCACCGCAGCGGATCTCCGACAGTGGACGGGGCTGCGACCGCATGGGTCGCCGTGCCGCCCTCAGCCGGTGATGCCCCCTGCTTCCGGCGCGATAGCAGGCTCCGGCGTCTTGCTACACGCGACACTCGCGCTCACCGTGAGTGACGTAAGGGATTTGGAAAGGCTCTCAACAAATCCTCCGTAATGAGTATGGCCGTGTCATCTCCGACGCGGACCGCTGACGCTGGATGTCAGACCGCATCTGTAGAAGGTCATCCCGACGATGACCGACAAAATCACCTTTCCTGAACAAGCAGCATTTCAGGATCCGATCAAAACACCTGGGCGTCTTCGTCAGTCCATGGGGTCCGCGCAAGGAACCGCCCTGCTCTCCGCGGAGCGGCTCTCCTTCGCCTTTCCCCAGGGGACGCCCGTGCTCCGCGATGTCTCCCTCCACTTGAAGGGGGGAACATCCGTGGGGCTGCTCGGCGCCAACGGCGCGGGCAAGACGACGCTCTTGGGAGCGCTCACTGGCACCGTGCGGGGAACGACGGGCGGCTCGGTGCGGCTCGACGTGGGTGGGCTTCACGCCCGCCGCGCCATCGGGTTCGCGACGCAGGCCATCGCGCTCTATCCCGTGCTCACGGTGGAGGAGAACGTCGGGCACCTGGCCCGGCTGTTGTTGGGACGCGGTGAGGCGAAGGCCGCCATCGCGCGGACCCTGGAGGAGTTCGCGCTGGGTCCCATTGCCCGCATGCGCGTGCATCACCTGTCGGGTGGGCAGCGGCGGCTCGTGCACCTGGCGGCGAGCTTCGTCCATGCGCCACCCATCCGGTTGCTGGATGAGCCCACCGTCGCGCTCGACTTCGAGGCCCGTCAGCTGGTCGTGCGCCGGGTGCGCGCGTGGCGTGAGGCGGGCGCCGCGGTGCTCGTCACCGCGCACTATCCCGAGGACATCGAGGAGCTGTCCACGGAGCTGGTGCTGCTTCGCGACGGGAAGACTCGCGACCTGGGGGAGCTGGGCACCGTGCTGTCGAACCAGGCTCGCACGCTGTCGCTGCGTGGCGCGCGTCCCGATGCTTCGTGGGAGCTCGCGCTCGCCACCAGCAGCCTGGAGGAGGTCCGCTCGAAGCTGGGCGAGGTCCCCTCCGATGTCCACCTGTCCGAGCTGCGCCTGTCCGGCAACAGCCTCCGCGACATCCTACTGAGGGACCCGTCCCTGAGCGCCTTCGCCCGGGAGTCAGAGGGGCCATGAATCACGACATCGCTTCCCGTGCCCCCTCCGCTCCCAGCGGCGTGGAGGGTTTTGTCAACGTGGCGCGCTGCTACGCGCTGACGGAGTGGCGGGTGCTCGCGCGCGAGCGCACGGCCATGGTGTTCATCTTCATCCTGCCCGCGGTGCTCTCCGCCATCCTGGGGCCCGGTGTGTCGGGGCTCGACTCGGCCCCGGGCGCCATGGGCCGGGCCACCATCGGCTTCGCGGTGATGTTCAGCTACATGGTGGTGACCTACTCCGGTCACGCCTTCTACCGGGACTTCTGGTACCACACCCACGGCAGGCAGGCGCTGATCCGCCCATCCCGGCTCGCGTTCGCCATGGGCAAGGTGCTGCCCGCGTGCGCGATGTCGTTCGTGCAGTTGCTGCTCTTCACGGGCTTCGCGGCGGTGTTCCTGGGCCTGCCGCTGAACGGCAACGTCCTCCAGGTGGCCCTCACCGGCGCGGCGCTCGTCACGAGCGGCTCGGCCCTGGGCTTCCTCCTCTTCGCCATCACGCGCAGCACCGCCACGCTCTCCAACCTCTCCTACCTGGTGCTGGTGACGTTCAGCGCGGTGGGTGGCGCCATCGTCGCCACCGAAGCCCTGCCAGGTTGGTCGCGCACGCTCGGCTACGCCACGCCGCACTACTGGGCCCTGCGCGCGCTCAACGAAGCCACCTTCGGCCAGGGGCGCTGGAGCGTCGTGCTCCAGAGCACCGCCGTCATCCTCACCTTCACCGCTGTCTGCGCGACCGCCGCCAGCCTGGCGTTCGACTTCCGGGACCAAAAACATGACACGACCTGAACAAGACACCGCGGACCGCCCTCGGGCGCCCGTCATCCAGCGGCTGCTCGGGGACCCGCGCGTGGCGCAGGCCCGTCTGGGCAAGCGCATTGGCCGCCTCCCCTACTTCACGCGGGTGGAGTCGGCCACCGGCCCCATCACCCGCATGGAGGGCCGGGACATCCTCAACTTCGGCTCCAACAACTACCTGGGGCTCGCGAACGACCCTCGCGTCATCGCCGCCGCGCAGGAGGCCTCCGCCCGCTGGGGCGCGGGCGTGACGGGCTCGCGCCTGCTCAACGGCAACCTGACGCTCCACGAGGAGTTGGAGGAAGCCCTGCGGCGCTTCTATGGCCGCACCGGCGCCATGGTGTTCTCCACCGGCTACGGCGCCAACCTGGGCCTGATGAGCTCGCTCCTGGGCCGCAATGACCGCGCCTGGGTGGACGAGGAGATGCACGCCTCCGTCCTCGACGGCGTGTGGCTGGCGCGCGCGAACATGAAGCGCTTCGGCCACAACGACCCGGAGCACCTGCTGGCCCAGGCGAAGGAGGACACCGGCTCCGGCCTCTGTGTCGTGGAGGGCGTCTACTCCATGCGCGGAGACCGGGCCCCGCTGCGCCGGTTCCTGGAGGTGTGCCGTGAGACGCGGCTGGCGCTCGTCGTGGACGAGGCGCACGGCCTGGGCACGGTGGGCGCGCGGGGGCTGGGCACCGTGGAGGAGGACGGCGTCGTCCAGGACGCGGACTTCATCACCATCACCTTCTCCAAGAGCCTGGGCTCCTGCGGCGGCGCCATCATCGGGGACAAGGCCCAGATTGAGGCGCTGCGTGTCCTCACGCGGCCCTTCCTCTTCACCGCCGCCAACACGCCGGCCTCCGTGGCCGCGGCCCTGGCCGCCCTGCGCATCCTCCATGAGGACCCGGGGCTGGTGGCCCAATTGAAGGAACGGGTGCGCTCGCTGCGCGAGGCGCTGGTGGAGCGCGGGCTGCGCCCCATTCCTTCCGACGGTCCCATCGTCAGCGTGGAGGTGGGCGCGGACTTCGACACGCTCCAGGCGTGGAGGCTGCTGTGGAACCGGGGCATCTACGCCAATCCGGTCATCCACCCGGCAGTGCCGGCGGGCCACGGCCTGCTGCGCCTGAGCGTGATGCGGACGCATGAGGAGCAGATGGTGCGCACCGTCGCGGACGCGTGCGCGGACGTTTTCTCGGACTTGCAGCTGTCCCATGAGGGACGGGGGAAGGTGGCATCATGAAGCGCACGCATCAGCTCTCCAGTGGTCAACCGCTCACCACGCAGACGCTTCGCGCGCACGGCGTGGACGTCGAGAAAATCCTGTCGGAGCTCGTCAGCGACCCCGCCTCGTGCGGCGTGCTGCTGACGGGTTCGCTCGCGGCCGGCAATGGCACGCCCAGCTCGGACGTGGACCTGATGGTGCTGGTGCCGCACCGCACGTCGCTCATCTCCACGAAGGAGGGCGTGCGCTTCAAGAACAGCCGCTTCAGTGAAGCGCTCCAGTACTGCGACGGCATCGAGGTCAACGTCGAGCTGGCGGAGCGCGGCCGCGTCGCGGAGATCATGACGTGGATGACGGCCATCGCGCCGGCGCTCTACAAGCCCTCCGAGCTGAAGTTCATCCCCATCATCGACGGCCCGGAGCTGCGCTTCCTGCACCGGCTGCGCGTGGGCTTGCCGCTGATGAACCCGAGCCTGGTGGCGAGCTGGCGCGACGAGTTCCTGGTGGAGCTGCTGCCCACCTACCTCACCGTGCGCCACTTCATGGAGGTCCATGAGTACCTGGAGGACGCCATCAGCCACCGCGCCGTCAGCGAGGAGTCCAGCCGGCACGTGGCGCGCATCGCGGTAGAGGAGGCGCTGGTCTCCATCCTCGCGGCCCTGGGGGTGACGAGCGCGGCGCGCAAGTGGCTGCTCATAGAGTCGCGCAAGGCGATGGCCACCGCGAGCGAGGTGGACCGCGGACTGCTCGAGGAGGGGCTCCTGCTGCACGCGGACTGCGCGACGGGCCCGCTGGGCGGATGCCTCACGCGCATCGAAGCGCTCCACCAGCGCATGGCCCAACGCATGTCGGCGGAGCCGGAGCTGGCGCGCGCGGTGGAGTTCCTCCAGGGCAGCATCGACTACGTCCTCGAGCACCAGGGATGAGCGCCTCCGGACACACGGCCCCCCCGGTCCGCGCACCCGCGAGGGCGCGGCTGGGGGACGCGCTGGGACAGCTCTACGGGGCGGAGCGCGCGGAGGCGCTCGTCCGGGAGCTGGCCCAGGCGGCGGAGGGCGTCCGCGCGCGCCCGCGGCCCGGGCACGCGCGGCCCGCGGTCATCGCCGTGTATCCGGACCACGTGCTCGACGGGGGCATGGCTCCACTCGCGGCGCTGCGGCGCTTCCTCGACGAGGAGGTGGGCGGCGTGGGACCGGCCCTGCTGCACGTGCTCCCGCCCTATGTGTCGGACGGGGATGACGGCTTCGCGGTGGTGGACCACCGGGCCGTGCATCCGCGCCTGGGCGCATGGGAGGACCTGGAGCGGCTGTCGGAGGTGAGCGGCGGGTTGATGCTCGACCTGGTGATGAACCACGTGTCCACGTCGCACCCGGCGTTCCGGGACGTGCTGCGCGGGGAGGGGCGGCCCGGGGACTTCCACCTCTTCTCCGAGCCGCGCGACATCGAGTGGGGCACGCGGGTGCGGACCTCCTCCATCCTCCAGCGCTTTGGCGCCGTCTGGGCGTGGTGCACGTACGGGCGCGCCCAGGTGGACCTGAACCACGGCTCGCCGGACGTCTTCCTGTCCATGGCGGGCACGCTGCTGCGGCTGGTGGAGGCGGGCGCGCGGGTCGTGCGCCTGGATGCCATTCCCCACGTGTGGAAGCGCGTCCCCGGCGGGCCGCACCAGCCGGAGGCGAAGCTGCTGGTGCGCGCGCTGCGAGCCGTGGCCGACCTGGTGGACCCGTCGGTGCGCCTGCTCGCGGAGACGGACCACCGCACGGGAGAGCGGTGCTACCTGGGCGAGGAGCTGGCGCAGCACGACAACCACCTCGCGGTGCCGCTGCTCGTCTTCGCGGCGGCGCTCGCGGGCGAGGGCGGTCCGCTGGTGGACTGGGTGAACGCGTCCGCGTCGGATGCTTACGGCCGCGACGGCTACGCCTTCCTCCAGACGCATGACGGCGTGCACCTGCGTCCCATGGATCCGCCGCTGGAGGCCCCCACCCTGCGGCGGGTGATGGAGCGGATGGAGCGTGCCGGGGTCCGGGTGTCCCACGCGGACGTAGGGGGCGAACCCCGGCCGTACGAACTCAACAGCTCCCTGCATCGCATCTTCTCCACGGAGGCGGGGCTCGACGTCGAGCGCTACCTGGCCGCGCACGCGCTGCTCTTCGCGCTCCCCGCCACGCCCTGTCTCTACTTCCCCACGCTGTTCGGACTTCCGGACGCGGTGGGCGTCGAGCCCTCCAATCCCCGCGCCGCGAACCGGCACCGGTACTCGGATGGGGCCCTGCGTGCGTGGGTCCGGCAGCCGGTGCACGCGCGAATCCTGAAGTCCCTGTTGGGCCTCATCCGCCTGCGCGACCGGACGCCCGCGCTGCTGGAAGACAGTGGCTGCGAGGCGCGGCTGCCAGTGCCCGGGGCCCTGCACCTGGCGCGAGGCCATGGCCGTCAGCCGCTGCACGTGTTGGTGAACTTCGGCGTGGAGCCCATGTCCGTCCCCGTGCCGCTGCGGAAGTGGAAGGACCTGCTCGGCGGGCGTCAGGGCCAGGGGGACGTCCTGCTCGCGCCTTCCGAAGCGCTGTGGCTCGTGGAAGCCGGGAGTGGAGACCTCACATGAGAAACGCTGCCAGTGTGTCCGGCCTCGTGGAGGCCTTCGGCTCGCGTCCGGGGAGCGAGGAGTTCGTCTTCACGTTCTTCGACCCGTACGCCATCGGGCTCGGGCTCGCGGAGGAGGGGCTCGCGTTCCTGGAGCGCGAGGGCTTCCGCGTCGTGGACCGGCGCTTCGTCCAATTCACGCAGAGCAGCATCGAGGCGGTGTACAGCCCCAACCGCCCCATCGCGCTCGACAAGACATGGGCCGTACCCAGCGAGGTGTACCTGCTGGAGTCCTCCTGCGCGCTCATCCTCCGCACCCCCAGCCGGTCGGCCTGCGCGGCGTTCAAGTCGCTCAAGGGGTCGGCGAATCCCCACAAGCGCTCACCGCACCACCTGCGCAGCCAGCTCCAGGCCCCGACGCGCGCGCTGAGCCTCATGCACTCCTCGGACGACACGCACGCCATGATTGAAGAGGCCGCCACGGCCTTCGACCCCCGGGAGCTGCGCATGCTCCTGGAGTCGGAGGGGCGCCCCACCCGGCGCGCGAGCTCCGCCATCCAGCAGCTGCCGGGGGCCGTCGTGGGACGCGCATGGAGGCCTTCGCCCCTGGAGTTCCTGGTCCACCTCCGCCTGCGCCTCGCGGAGGAGGTGGAGCTCGTTGCCCCCTTGCCGGAGGAGCTGGTCTCTCCGTGGCGCGAGGCAGCGAACGAGTTGGAGGGGCTGCGCTCCGAGCCGGCGGCGTCCCGCGAGGTGTACCTGCGCGTCGTGGCCAGCGAGGCGGCGCTGGTGAACGACGCGGTCCAGGCGGGGCTCTCACATCCGCGCCGGCCCGGGATGTTCGACTACCGCGTGGAGCCGGCGCTCGCCGCCACGGTGCTGGAGCTACTCCACCACCCGGCGCTGTACCGCGAGACGGACCTCACGCGGCTCATCGGTCCGCTGGGGGCGCTGGTCCGCAACGCCTACGAGCGCGTGCTCCTGCGCAGCGCGCTCCAGGAGTTCGAATGAACCCGTCACCCCGCCAGCGGCACGCGTTCGAGCACCCGGCTCTTGAGGATGAGGTCGTCGTGCGTGCGCAGGATGGAGAGCTCGGTCACGTCGAGCTCCACGAGGGTCGTCTCGCGAAAGCGCCTCAGCACGTCGAAGAGCTCGTCCGCCTCGTGCACGTCCAGCTCGGAGTTGAAGCGCAGGTGGTCCATCAACTGGAGACAGCCGATGTAGAAGCCCGGGTGGAGCGAGTGGCCCAGGCGCGTCTGGACCTCGGTGAGGTGGTCCACGGGGTTCGGGCCGTCCGTCAGCTCCGGGTAGACGGGGAAGTAGATGCGGCCGTTCTTCTTGCCCCAGAACCAGCCGCCCTTCACCTGGATGCGGAAGCGGGGGAAGCCCTCCAGCCGCTGCTTCACGAAGGGCACGATGTCCGCGATGGGCATCCGTTCATGCAGCCCGTTGCAGATGGTGAAGTGGTGTCTGTATTTGCGCCGCTCGACGGTCTCCCAGGAGATCTTCCGCGCCGCGGCGGTCATGGCCACGGCGTTCATGAAGCGGTTGAACTGGGGGCTCTGCGCGAAGGCGCCGAAGTCCACGAAGCCCACCAGCGAGACGCGGGGCGCGCGGTAGGTGCCCAGCCAGTCGTAGCCGGCCTTGAGGTCGAACGGCACGACCTCCGGGTGGTCCGGCCGCACCAGCGGCAGCTGCATCAAGCGGTACTCGTAGGAGAGGACATGGTCCTCGGACGGGCGGGGCTGGAGCTCATTGCCCGCGCGGCGGTACGCCAGCCGCTCATCCGTGGCGAAGGTTCTCATGCATCGAATCCACCACACGTGGGCAGAGGCCACAATGCGATGCCGCGCACGCGCCATGCCCCACGTCCGCTCGTGCGAGGTCGCCCGTGACAGCCATGGAATGCGAAGCCGTGATGTTCCGCCCCACCCCTCCGGTTGGAAATCCTCCTGACTGCCGCATCCGTGGCGTAGGCCCCGTGCACGCGTCCATGCGGGCCTGGGCCGAGCGCGTCCTGGACACGCTCGCCCAGACGTTCGACGGCGTGCCGCTGACGCTCGTGTTCAAGGGGACGGTGCTCCCGCGTCCGCGCGCGCTCCGCCTGCGGCTCCAAGCGGCCTCCGCCGTCATCGCGACCTGGCGGGGCGAGTGCCGCTTCATCGTCGGGAGGACCCAGGCGGTGCGTGCGGCGCTGGAGGGCTGGGGCCTGGACGAGGTCGCGGACCGGCTCGCACAGACCGGAGACGTGGCCCGCTTCGAACTGGAAGACGACGAGGTCTCCAGCGAGCCCCAGGCCCCCGTGGGCCGGCTCGTGCTGGGGGACAAGGCGCGCACGCTCGACGTCCTTTCGGAACTGCACGGGCCATGGCGCATCTCCCCGCCGCACATCGTGCGGAGCGTGGACTGGACCCGGGACCGGGACGCGGTGCTCCGGCGGGTGCGGGAGCGCTTCGGCAACGACCGCGTCGTGGTGCGCTCCTCCTGCTCCGCGGAGGATGCGTGGACCGCGTCGAACGCGGGGCGCTTCCTCTCCGTGCTCGACGTGGACGCGGGCGATGCCGTGGCCGTGGGCAGCGCCATTTCGGACGTGTTCGAGTCGTACGGTCCGGGAGCCAGGGAGGAGAAGGTCTTCCTCCAGTCCTACGTCCACCCCGTGAGCGAGAGCGGCGTGCTGATGGCGCGGCACCCGGAGACGCTGGCCTCGTACTGGGTGGTGGCGTCGGACGTCTCCAGCGGGCGCACGGATCAGATTACGTCCGGCGCCCTGGAGAAGCCCTCGTCCGCCTACGTGGAGCACGGCGTGCCCCGGGGCCTGTTGCCGGACTCACTCCGTCGCGTCGTCACCGTGGGGCGTGAGCTGGTGAAGCTCGTGGGCGTGGAGGCGCTGGACATCGAGTTCGCGCTGGCGGGCGGTGACTTCCACCTCCTCCAGGTGCGTCCCATCGCCAAGGGATCGTCTCTGCCGGAAGGAGGCGAGGTCCGCCGGGCGATGCTGCTGGCGGATGCCTGCAAGGCGCATCAGGCGCTGCTGCGGCCCAAGGCCCCTGTCGTCGGAGACGGCCCCGTCTACAGCACGATGACGGACTGGAACCCGGCGGAGATGATTGGCCGGCGCCCGCTCCCGCTCGCGCGGACGCTCTACGGCAGGCTCATCACGGACCAGACCTGGGCGGAGCAGCGCGCGGCCTACGGGTACCGGGACCTGCGCGGCACTCCCCTGCTGCGCGACTTCGCGGGGCACGCCTACGTGGACGTGCGCGCCTCGCTCAACTCCTTCATCCCGGCCGGCACCCCGGCGCGCGTGGCGGAGGTCCTGGTCACCCAGCAGCTGGCCCGGCTGGCCAGCGCCCCCGAGCTGCACGACAAGGTGGAGTTCGAGATCGCGGACACGTGCGCGAGCCTGGGCCTGCGCGAGCGGCTCCGGAGGCTCTATGCGTCCTCACTGGATGCAGGGGAGCTGGACGCCCTGGCCACCGCGCTGAGGGACATCACGCTCCACGGGCTTCGCGACCTGCCCGCGCAGGTGGAGCAGGTGCAGCGGCTGCGGGCCGAGCCGTTCGCTCCGGGCTTCGAAGGCGGGCTCGGCCCCATCCTCGCGCGCCTGCGCATGCTGGGCACCCTGCCCTTCGCGCACCTGGCGCGAACGGCGTTCGTGGTGACCGCGCTGCTCAAGAGCTTCATGCGCGAGGGCGTGATGGATTTCAGCGAGCAGCGCGAAGTGCTCCAGCGCATCCGGACGGTGGCGGGGCAGCTGCAAGCGGACGCGCACCGCGTGCGGCAGGGCGAGCTGGGCCTGGAGGCGCTCGTCGCGGAGTTCGGACACCTGCGCCCGGGGACCTATGACATCCGGATGCCTCACTATGGCGCGGACCCGGAGCGCTACTTCGGCCCGCTCATCTCCGGAGCGGAGGAGCCGTTCAGGCACGAGGCTCCCCTGTCCCGGAGCCTCCACGAGCGTCTGGGCGCGGGCCTGCGGAGCGCCGGCCTGTCGATGAGCAGCGAGGTGTTCCTCTCGCACCTGGGCGCGGGCATCGCGGGGCGCGAGTACGGCAAGCACGTGTTCACGAAGACGCTGAGCCGCGTGCTCGAACACCTCGCTGCGTGGGGCGAGCCGCTGGGGCTGAGCCGGGATGACCTGGCGCACCTGTCGCTGGAGCAGGTGGAGACCGCCCTGTCGCTTCCGCCGCTCGAAGCCCGGTCGTGGTGCCGCGACGCCGTGGAGGAGGCCCGCGAGCAGGCCGCCGCCGTCAACCTCATCGAGCTGCCGGACATCCTGACGCGCACGTCGCACCTGCTCTTCCACGTGAGCAGTGGAGAGCAGCCCCTGTTCGTCACCAAGGCGTGCGTGCGCGCGCCGGTGCTCGTGGCGGATGGGCTGCCAGACCCGGAGCGCGTGCGCGGCAACATCGTGCTGCTGGAGCGCGCCGACCCCGGCTACGACGGGCTGCTCGCGCTGGGCGTCGCCGGCATCGTCACGGCGTATGGGGGCGCGAACTCGCACATGGCGGTGCGCTGCACCGAGCTGCAGCTGCCCGCCGCCATCGGCGTGGGACGGGAGCAGTTCCGGCGGCTGTCGGGTGGGCGGGTGATGACGCTGGACTGCGGGGGGCGCAGGCTCGTCCATGAGTGAGCGCCGCGTGGCCCTCATCACCCAGCGCAGCGACCGCGTCCCGGGACGACCGGAGGTGCGGGACGCGCTCGAGGACTCCTGGGCCTCGGGCCTGTGGGCGGCCGGCTGGGTGCCGTTCCCGGTGGTGAACGTGGCCGCCGCGGCCGAGGCCCAGTTCGAGGCCCTCCGTCCGGGGCTCGTCATCCTGAGCGGAGGCAACGACGCTCCGGGAGCGGGACCGGACTCCGTTCCCGCGCGCGACGAGACGGAGTCCGTCCTCCTGTCGCTCGCCGCCCGGACGCGGACGCCGGTGCTGGGCGTGTGCCGGGGCGCGCAGATGCTCGCGCGCTTCGCTGGGATGCGGCTCGCGCCTGTCGAAGGCCACGTGCGCGTGCGCCACGCGCTGACGGGTCCACTCGCCCAGGCGTGGCGGGGCCCCGCGGAGGTCGCGAGCTTCCACCACTGGGGCGTGGCGGAGGACTCCATGCCCGAGGGATGGGACGTCCTGGCGCGCTCGGAGGACGGCGCGGTGGAGGCCTTCGCGAACCGGGCGCGGCGCTCGCTGGGCGTCCTCTGGCACCCCGAGCGTGAGCCCCATCACCTTTCCTCGGTCCTCGAATCCATGGAGGCGTACGAACCGTGAAAGCCATCATCCTTGCAGCGGGCCTGGGCACCCGCATGGGGCCGCTCGCGGCGAACCGGCCGAAGTGCCTGGTGGAGCTGGCGGGAGCCCCACTGCTCGACCATCAGCTGGCCGTCTACGCGCACTTCGGCGTGGACGTCACGGTGATGGCCGGCGCGTATCCCGAGCTGACCGGAGCGGGGCGCAACGTGCGCGTCGTCGTGAACCCGGCCTACACCACCGGCAACATGGTCTCCACGCTGCGATTCAGCCTGCCGGTGGTGTCCCGCACGGAGCCGGTCCTCGTCTCCTATGGGGACATCGTCTTCTCGCACGAGGTGCTGGCGCGGATGCTCGCCGCGTCCCGGGACGTCGAAGTCGCCATCGACACGCAGTGGCGTCAACTCTGGGAGCTGCGGATGGAGGACCCCACGACGGACTGCGAGTCCTTGCGCCTGGAAGGCGAGCGCATCGTGGACATCGGCTCGAGGGTGCGTTCGGTGGAGGAGGTGCAGGGGCAGTACATCGGGCTCTTGCGGTTCGGGCCCGGCGTCCTGCACGCGCTCCTGGAGCGCTTCGACCAGCGCGTGGCGATGGACCCGCGCTACTGGAACATCTCCATGACGGCCTTCCTCCAGGACCTCATCTCCGAGGGCGTGGCGGTCCACGCCGTGCGCATCGCGTCCGGATGGCTGGAGGCGGACAACGCGGAGGACCTGCGCCGCTACACCGAGGCCCACGCCTCGGGAGCACTGACGCACTTCTGGTCCCCCACGGCGGTCAGATGAGGCGGCCCCCCGCAGGCCCCCGGCGTCCTGGAGCAGGGAGAAGCCAGCGCGGTAGCGCTCCTGGTCCGCTGCCGAGCAGCGGCGATGAGCGCGAAGAGGCCCGCGTGAAGCCCGGCGTGGCGCGGGTGCGCCAGGGCGAAGACGTCCGGCACGCCGCGCAGGGGAACGGCGATGTGGTGGAAGGTGCCGTAGACAGGACGCGGGTGGCGGTAGAGGGCGGCCTGCTCCGAGCGGTCCACGGAGGTGAGGGGCAGGAGCCGGTCCGCGTGCGCGAAGCCGAAGCGCACCAGGGAGCCGGAGGCAGGAGTGCGCGCCATCCGGAACGCCAGCTGTTTCAGGGTTGCCATGAACGTCCTTCGCTCGGGTGTCCGTCGAAGGAAGCTTGCCCTCGCGGTCTGACAGCCTGCTCCGGTGGTTCTATCCCAGGCGGGATGCTCAAGGTCCCTGGAGCACCTCGTACAACGGGACGCCGCACGCAGGGCGGTGGACGTATGGGCCTGCGCGAGGTGTGGCGGCAGACTCCGGGTGCTGGCGTACCTGACAGCTCCCGGTGGGGTCAGCTCCATTCTGGAGCACCTGGGACTGCCCTCTGAGCCTGCGAAGCGGGCCCCAGCACAGGGGCCACCGCACTTGGCGTGGTGTTGAGCCTCAAGCTGTCGCGCTGTTCCAGAAGCGCACGCCCCCTGCTGCCCCCTTGATCCAGGAGCCGCCTGGGCCGGCATGTGCCCAATGCAGGCAGCACGGCCTCTTCCTCAGCCTAGCCCACAGCTCGGCGGCTCCCGTCAGCGGCCCTCCTCGCCCCCTCTGTTCCAACGCGTGTGACGGCAAGGTCACCTCGTCGGAGATGGCAGAGAAGCTGATGTTCCTAGCCCACTACGGCAAGACGACGCTGCGCGAGAAGATGGTGGGCAGCCGCTGAATCCCGGACCTGCCCGGCGCCACGCAGCACCTGTCGCTGGGCTACACCGCCTTCAGTCCCATCTACGTGGCGGACAAGCTCAAGGCCGCGAAGGCGAAGGAGAGGCCCGAGCCCAAGGCGGAGACGCCGAAGAAGGACTTCGCCCGCGTGAAGGACGCGCTCAGCTTCGATGAGAAGAAGCTGTGGGCCAACACCGTGTTCCCGGCCACGGACGCGGACAACTGGTTCGGCAGCGGCTCGGCTGCGTACTGGACGCTGCTCAAGGACCTGCCGGAAAGGGATGACCTGTCCAAGGTCTTCGACGCCCAGCGCGACGCACTCGCGGAGTTCAACGCCCGCGACCTCACGCTCGCGAACACGTCGAAGTCGAGCGTCCTCCTGCGCAACTCCGCGAAAGTCCACTCGCGGCGTCTTCTCCTTCCTCGCCGCTGCCCAAGACGCCACGCTCATCTCTTCAGCGCCTGCTTGGGCAACGTCCCCCTCCCCTCCTCCGCACATGCTTGGGGGAGCGCTCGCTCATCAAGTCCACAAGGGAGAAACTAGCTCTCCGAAGCAGGCAAGCTCTTATGGCAGCGCGCACAGCACTGCCATACGATACGCTCTTCCGAGCCGCATGGAGCCTCCCAGCGTGGAGGAGCGCACATGGCCAACGTCTTCATCAGCCACCGTAAGCTTGACCGGGCTCATGCCGAGCGCCTGGCACGAGAACTCATGGCAGCCGGGCACCAAGTCTGGTTCGACGAGTGGAAGCTCGACGTCGGAGACTCCATCGTCGAGAAGATCAACGAAGGGCTGAAGGGCTCGACCTACCTGATCGTTTGCTTCTCCGCAGCGGGGGACTCGCCCTGGGTGAACCGTGAGTGGATGTCGACCCTGGCGCGCCAGCTCTCGGGCGAGGGAGTGAAGGTGCTGCCTGCCCTGCTCGCGGGTGGAGTGCCTCCGGCGATCCTCGCGGATATGAAGTACGCCAACTTGGCCAAGGATTGGGGGCACGGCGTGTCCGAACTCCTCCGAGCTCTCCGGTGAGAGCATGACGAAGGTCTTTCTCGCGCATGCGGATGGCGAGCAAACCGAAGCAGAGAAACTCGCCAAGCCCCTGCAGGAAGCAGGCTACGAACTCGTCCACGAGGGGACTGTGCTGGTGGGCGAGTCCCTCTTGCGCGAGGCTCAGAAGGTGCTCCACGAGGGAGGAGCCGTGGTGGTCTGCGCCACGTGTCGAGCCGCCGGCTCGAAGTGGATCCGGAAGATCTCCAACGCTGCCCGTAGCAGCAGCTCTGGCCATCTCTTCGTGATGCAGATGGAGGGTGCCGCAGACATTGAGGAACTGGTGCTTGGCGAACAGGCGGGAGCGTACTGGGAGGATCCGGAGGGTGCAGTCCGTAAGCTCATCGAGGCGATCCGGAAGTACTACCCGCTGAACAGCAAGGACTCGGCGAAAGCCCTGAAGCAGCGCACGGAGGTCACCTACCGGAGGCTTGCTCTTGAGTCCTGCGACATCATCAGCCTGGCCAACCTCCCCGAGGGAGACCGGCACATCGCGACACGCAAGCTGGAGGTCCGGAGGTTGTACGTGCCGCTCAATGTCCGTGCGGAGGAATCCGCCAGGACCCACTCCGGCGAGCAGGATTTGGCAGCACTGGAAGAGCGTTTCGAGGCGGCCCGGCCGGAGAGGTTCAGCCCGTTGGAGCCGCAGAACCGTTTTGTCGTAGGCAAGCTGCTCTCTCTGGCTCGACGGCTAGTGATCCTGGGCGATCCCGGCGCTGGGAAGTCCACCTTGCTGCAGTGGATCGCCACGGCGTACCTGCTTCGGCTAAAGCGGGATCCCGACTTCAACTCGATTCCGGCCGTGAGCACCCTACCGGATAGGAACTGGCTGCCCATCCTCATCCGGTGCCGTGACCTGAACCCTAAGGCCATCGGTGGGACTCTCGACGATATGCTCAGGCATACCTTGCGCAGATCGGAGATGAGCGAAGAGGAGGCGGACGCCCTGCGAATCGTGCTCCGAGAGAAGCTCGCCCGTGACGAGGCAATCCTGCTCATTGATGGGTTGGATGAGATCTCAAACACCGCGGCGCGCACCCGGTTCTGCGAACAGCTCACGCAGATCCAGATCAACTTCCCACATGTCGCCATGGTGGTGACGTCACGACTCGTGGGCTACAGGGAGATGGGGTACCACCGGATCGGTCACGGCTTTGAGCATGTCATCGTGGACGACCTCCTCCCGGCGGAGAAAGACGACTTCGTCCAGCGGTGGTGCGAGTTGACCGAGGTGCCCGAGAGGCGGGCGGCAGCAGCCGAAGAGCTGAGCCGCGACATCCATAGCACGGACCGGATCGAGCGGCTCACCAGCAACCCGATGCTGCTCACCACGATGGCGTTAGTTAAACGCAACGTGGGCAGGCTCCCGAGGCGGCGGGCAGAGCTGTACGGTGAGGCAGTGCAAGTCCTGCTCAACTGGAGGCAGGCGGAGACGGACGACCCACTCGACGCCCGTGAGGCACGACCTCAGCTCCAGTACCTAGCCTACGCTATGTGCGACCGTGGGGTACAGCGGATCAGCGAGGACAAGGTACTCGAGCTGCTTCGCCAGATGAGAGCTGATTACCCCCACCTCCACGCAGTGCACCAGCACAAACCGGAGCAGTTCCTGGCCTTGCTGGAGCGCCGAACAGGGATCCTCGCGCGGACCGGGGCCATGAAGCACCTAGGCCTTCCAGTTCCCGTCTACGAGTTCCGCCATCTGACATTCCAGGAGTATCTGGCCGCCCGAGCCCTGGTGGAGCAATGCTTCCCAGGCGCGCGGCCGGGATCGCGGGCAGAGCTCATCGCGCCGCTCGCGGCCCGACAAGCCTCTCCGTCTGAAGGCGAGAGCGACAAGGCGCTGCGCTGGCATGAAGTGCTCCGCCTCTTCGTGGCCTGTTGTCCATCGAGTGAGGTGGATGCGGTGCTGCGCGCCATCTTGGAGGTGAGTCCCTGGGAGGACGCCGCAGTGGTCGCGCCTTCCCGCGCAGTGCGTGCAGCCCTGTGCCTCGCAGATGAGCCCGATATCTCCTTGCCGCTCGCCCACGAGATCATGGACCGGCTCGGAAAGCTCATCGGCCCCCAGGAAGACTTCACGGGCTCGCCGGAGGCATTCAGCGAGCTGTGCACCTCTCGCTGGTGCGATCAGGCGCGCTCCGTGCTCGCGAGAGAGTTCCTGGCCCGAGACTTCCAGGGCCGAAAGCCTGTCCTGGACATCCTGTCGGTATGTATGGACATGTTTCCCAACTACTCGCTGGAGGAGCAATGGCTCATGGATCTCGCTCCACCTGTGGAGGACACGAAGGCGGTCGTGGCTGCTGTCGGCATGGCGGTGTCCTTCTCTCATGGTGGAGGACTGGATGCGGCCGCACCACACCTGCTGGCGCTGCTCGAATGCGGCGGCGCTATTTCTCATGCTGCCGCGTATGGCCTGTACTCCTTATACATGGGCCATCGCGTTAGAATCTGGGGGCCGAATTCAGCTGAAGCCCATCGGTTGAGCGCGGTCGTCGCCGATCCAAAGAGCGATCCAGGAGCCGTCCTCCATACCATCGTCCTTCTAGGGCACATGCGCATGACGCGTGTGGTCGATCTCCTGATCCCGAGATTGACAGACCCCAATGACGACATCCGAGAGGCTGCCGCCAGGGCTGCGGGCCCGCTGGGTGATACTCGGCCGGTCGACCTGTTGCTCCAACGTTTGGAAGAGCCCGTTCCCAGTATTCGCGCCGCAGCGGCGCACGCGCTGGGGATGCTGAAAGTTCGGCAGGCATTGCAGCCCCTCCGCCAGAAACTCGGGGATGCCGATCTGGGCGTACGGTTCAGCGCCGTGCAAGGGCTGTGGCGATTGCTCTGCATTAGCGCTGCGCCCCCAGAGGACACCTCTGCGCTCACACAGGAACTGCTCCCTTTATTGAGCGACGCTGAGGGTTCGGGGTTCCCGAGATTCGTGGCAAGTCTCCTGGGCTGGATGAAGAGCCGAGATGCAGTGGCTCCGCTGATAGCAATATGGCGCTCAATGGAAGAGCCCACGACTGCGTGGAACTATTACTCCGCTCCAGCTTATCTGGCTTATGCCCTGGGGGAGATTGGGGATCCCAAAGCAGCCGAACCCCTGCGGCATGGGGTCGATAGGTGGGAGCCTTCCACTCAGGCCGCCATCGTCACCGCCGTGTGCAAGCTCCAGGGCCAGCATGCGGTGGACTGGCTCGCGGCGCTGAGCGACCACGACGCAAGCGCAGTCAGACTGGCAGCGGTGGCAGGGCTGGCTTGGCTGGGCGACAGTCGAGGCAAACAGCTTCTGGAGCAGGCACTCCAATCGGACGACGAAGGCCTCCGAGTGGATGCGCTCGGAGCATGGGTTGCATGCCACGGTGATTTGGACGACGTGGATCTGGTGACGTGGTTCATCCAAGATCATGGATATCCCGTGGATCTGGCTCACGCCGTCGAGCTGTCGACCGTGGAGTTGATAGCCGAGGGGCTCGGGCTCCCACTCAACGAGGTTCGTGAACGCTTCGAGCGGCTCAGCCAGAAACTCCCGCTCAAGCTGGCATGGCGTACGGCGTAGCCCAGAAGACCGCTGCGGGCCGGGACCAGCACCGCGCTCACCACCGCGGCCCAACGTAAGGAGCATAGGAAAACTGGAAGTGCTGTTGAGGGGGGCGGGTAGGAGCGCAGGGGCAGAGGATGGCCCCTGACAGGGGCCGCCTGAGCAAGTGTGAGCTGGAGGCAGGCGCCGGGTGCTGGCGTATCTGACGGCTCCCGGTAGGGGGCGAGCGACTCTGAAGCACCTGGGACTACCCACGATGCCTGGGAGACTGGCCACAGCAGGGAGGCCACCCCAGAACTCGGAGTGTTGAGTCCGCAGCAGAAGTGGCCCGTCGCCCGCCGCCTCTTCATGGGAAGGCGGCTTGAGCAGGCGTGTACCCAATAGGGCTGCGGGGTCGGCACACCGACGTGCCACTCGGCCCTCCGGCACTCGTCAGCAGACCTTTTCTGCCTCTCTGCTCTCGCCCGTGCCCTTCAACACGGCCCCTCTCCTTCTTATGCATTGGATGCTCCGAGTGCGAGATGGCTGGGCGGCGCGTCAGGACACGTCGTCGGAGGACCGGCAGAGCAGTGCCCCGAACCAACGACCTGCGCGCCCTTCCTCAAACAGGCAGCGACCACCGGCCAGTGCGGATGACCCTTTCCGTGTCGGCTCCGTGAGCAGGCGCAGTACGTTCGGACGGAGGATGACGTTAATCCTTCCCGATGGAGTCACGACATGGTGAAGGTGTTTGCCTTTCTCACGAAGAAGCAGGGACTCGAGACGCAGGCTTTCATCGACTACTACGAGAAGAACCACGTGCCGCTCGTCTGCGGCCTGGCGCCCCCGCCTATCGTCTACAAACGCAACTTCCTGGTGCGAGGCGATGCCCTGAACATGGAAGACAGCTCCATCGACTTCGACGTCATCACCGAGCTGGTGTTCCCCGACCGGGAGGCCTTCCATGCCTGGGGGGCTCTGCTCTTCGCTCCTTCCAATGGTGACGCGATCGCCAAGGACGAAGCGAATTTCCTCGAACGCTCACGGACCCGGGCCTACGTCGTCGAGGAGCACGTAACGACCTCCGGGTGACCGGTGGCCTCGGCGCCAGGGGCAAGACGCTCCCCCTGGCGTTCTGCCAGGGCTTCTCGGGAGGCATGTCGCTCAAGCCGCCAGGGCGCAGAGAGCCAAGCCCCTGCCGCGCACCTCATGGGCGGGCGACCGGGGCCTGCGTGTACCCCAAGCTTGGGCGGCCCCCGTCCGCGGCCCTCCTCGACCCCTCGACAAGGCCCCATCTCTCTTGTGCGCGCCGGGAACACCGCGCAGCTTGAGAAGCCAGGCGATGAAGGCCGAGACGCCATGGGCGTGTCAGCCCGCGCCCGGCCGCCGCGTCATGCTACAGTCAGGGGTGCCGCTCGCGGGACTGTGATGCGATTTCCGAACCGAGCCTTTGGAGCTTGACTAGCTGATCGTGTCCGCCTTCCCCGAGCGGCGCTCCCTCCTCAGGAAGGGTGAACCTCCGATGGACATCGCGGGCGCACGTGCCGAGCAGGTCGCCCGTGAGGACCTGGTCATGTTCGTCAACGCGTGCTTCTCGTGCACCGGGCAGCGCGAGTTCTACAACGACGGGCGCGGGCAGGCGGTGTCCATCGAGTTCCTGCACGCCTACATCCTCGGCAACTACCGCCGCCTCTACACGCGCACGCTGGCCGCGGGCATCAACCACTTCAACCAGGCGCAGATCATCCTCAACCTGCTGGCGAGCGGAAAGCAGACCCCGCCCGCGGACCGGCATGAGGAGGGCGCGCTCATCGCGGCGGCGCTCCGGGCCCTGCCGCCCCAGCGGGCCTACCGGGTGCTGGACGTGCTGCGGGAGCGGCGCATCAACAACCGCCGCGCCCGCGCCATCGTGCGCGAGTTCCTGAAGGGGCGCGCGGACCTGCACTTCGACGCGGTGAAGTACCGCTCCAAGCTGCGCGCCGCCGTGGCGCACGGCCACCTCAAGCTGCCCGGAGAACTCAACCCCTTCCTCTTCCACGGCTGGCGCAAGCGCGTGTTCCAGGCCCCCCTGCTGGAGACGTTCCGCAAGGCCCACTACGACGCCTCCGCTCTCTTCGAGCTGCCCTACACCGTCGCCGAGGGGCTCGCCGCGAAGCACCAGCTCCCCCGGGACGTCTTCCTGCGGAAGATCGAGCCGCGCCTCACCGCCGCCGAGCGGCTGCGCTTGCAGGGCTCGGCCACGCGCGCCCAAAGGGCCATCGCCCTCGACCTGGGGCGCACGCCGCTCACCCGGCTGGCGCTCTACGTGCTCTCCCTCCCCCTGGAGGCGCGACAGGAGCGGCTGGCGGAACTGCACACGGCGCTCGAGCGGGCGGCGGTGAACAGCCTGCGCCGGGCCTCGGTGCCCCTGGGCCGGGTGGCGGCCGTGCTGGACAACAGCTACTCCGCCTCGGGCTCGAGCGAGAAGCGCCGCCGGCCCCTCGGGGTGGCGCTCGCGGCGCACTACCTGCTGGCCGCCACGGCGCGCGAATACCGCGCTTTCTGGATGCACCCTCCCGAGCACCCCTTGCTCTCGCGCGCCCGCGGACAGACGGACCTCGCCACCCCGCTGCTGGACGCGCTGGACTGGATGCCCGAGCTGGTCGTCGTCGTGTCGGATGGCTACGACAACGATCCCCCCAACGCCGTGGCCGAGGTCACCCGCCTGTTTCGCACGAAGCTGGACCCCGCCCGCCGCACCACCATCATCCACGCCAACCCCGTGTTCGCCTCGGAGCTCTACGCGCCCCGGGGCATCGGGACGCACGTGCCCACCGTGGGCGTGCGGGACGCGGAGGACCTGCCCACGGTGCTCGGCTTCGCGCGCTTCGCCGAGGGGGCCTCTCCCCTGGCGGAACTCGAGGACTACCTGGCGGCGCGCGTGCGGCGGATGCTCGAGCACGCGCCCACGGGCCACGCCGGGCCCCCGAGGGCCCTGTCCGAGCTGCCGGAAGAGTCGCTCGACGAGGAGGTGGCATGAGGGAGGGCGGAAAGAGCGCGGTGCGGCGGCTGCCGCTCACGGGGCTGCGGCTCGCGCCCTCGCAGGTCTGGGGGAGCATCCGCCTGGTGCCCGTGCTGCGCGATGACATCCCCGGAGACCTGCGCATCACCCGCAGGAGCTACGACGAGGACGTGAGCGTCGTGTCGCTCCAGGGGGGGTGATGGAGCCCGGGCTCCACTACACGTCCTACGTCCCCCATGGCCTGGTCGTGGACTGGGACGACAAGGGCACGGCGGTGACGCCCGAGACCCGGCTGCGCAAGCCCGAGGGCAAGGAGGGAAAGCGCCTCAAGCACGGGCCCTTCTTCTCGACGCGGGTGCTGCACCGCATGGCGCACCGCGAGGACAGGAACCGGCTGCGGCTGCTCCCCATGCACCTGACGATGGAGGGCTTCCTCGCGCTGTACTTCGGCGGGCCGCAGGTGGCGTGGAGCGAGTACTCCCAGGAGGCCCTCTCCCAGGGGCTCAACCCCCGAAGCGAGTGGTCTTCCTCGGGCTGGATCAGCACGGCCTTCGCGGAGGCGCTGCGCATCTTCGAACTGCACGAGCGCCAGGTGGGCATGCTCATCTTCCAGGCGGACGCGCTGCTCTCCTGCGCCATCGTCTCGCACCCCGAGGACTATCGCGCCCTGCACCGGGCCCTGCTCGAGGACTTCTACGGGGATCTGCTCATGCAGTACGGCTTCCTTGGAGACGTGCCTGTGCTGGGGCTGGGCGTGGAGGATGCACGGGTGAACTCGATGAAGGAGCTGCGGGCCGCCATCGAGCGCATGCGCGCGGACTGGGCGGACTTCATGGGCTTCATGGCCGAGGGCGTCATCGGCGCCGAGGTGGTCACCTCCCCCGTCTACGAGGCCGGTCCCTTCCATCTCCAGCGCTTCATCACGGGCCTGTCGCCCTCGGAGGAGAACCACATGGGTGAGGCCATTCTGCGCGGCGACGGCACGGTCGAGTACCTCAAGACCTACCGGCTCTCGGCGGCGCAGACGCGCCGGGCCTACCTGCTCAAGCAGCTCGCGCAGGGGGGCTGGAGCCTGGAGCGCACCGCCGAGCATCTCAAGACGACCCAGGACGAGCTCATCGTCCGACTGCGCAACGCGGGCTTCGGCTACCTGCTCAAGGAGCACGTCCTCAAGGCGGCCGAAGCCCGGCTCGCGCGGCGCTGAGCGCTACGCCGGGGTGACTCTCACGGTGGTGCAACAGGAAGTCCTTGTCGTTCTGCACCGCGGTCAGATGAGGCGAACCCGGGGGTCCCCGGCGTCCTGGAGCAGCGAGAATCCGACGCGGTAGCGCTCCTGGATGTCGGGGACGGAGGTCAGCGCGCGGACGGCCTCGTCCCAGTCCGGCCAGGTGAGCTGCTCCGAACGGACGGCGTCGCTGAAGGGCGTGTCATCCGTGAGGTGGAAGTGCACCTGCCCCACGTCCTGCCGGGGACCCGCGTTGACGAGCACCGACGCGGGGGCGCGCTGCCGTGCTCCGGCGATGAGCGCGAAGAGGTCCGCGCGAAGCCCGGCGTGGCGCGGGTGCGCCAGGGCGAAGACGTCCGGCACGCCGCGCAGGGGAACGGCGATGTGGTGGAAGGTGCCGTAGACAGGGCGCGGGTGGCGGTAGATGGCGGCCTGCTCCGAGCGGTCCACGGAGGTGAGGGGCAGGAACCGGTCCGCGTGCGCGAAGCCGAAGCGCACCAGGGAGCCGGAGGCAGGGGTGCGTGCCATCCGGAACGCCAGCTGTTTCAGGGTTGCCATGAACGTCCTTCGCTCGGGTGTCCGTCGACGGAAGCTTGCCCTCGCGGTCTGACAGCCTGCTCCGGCACGATGACCGGGGGCCGACGGCCATATTTTCTGCTATAACGGCTTTGCCTAGTTTTTCAGGTACGCGCCTGCAATTCCCCCATCTTCACAAAGGAATCTCCATGTTCTCAAGAAGCCTCGTACTTGCGGCAGGGTGCATCGCGCTGGGACTCGGGTGTGGCGAGCCCGCGGAGGAGACGCAGGAGATCGTTGGCAACCTGGTCAGCGCCGGGTTCCCGTCCAACGACATCATGGTCGTCGATGGGAAGGTCTATGTCGGGCGGGACGCCGAGGTGTCCCTGGACGCCTCTCGCGAGATGCTCGCGGCCAGCGCGACCCCTGGGGAGCAGTACCGCACGAACAACGTCGTCAGCCCCTCCCTGACGAAGATCTGCATCAACGGCTCGGCGTTCACCGGCGTGTTCAGCACGGCGCTGGACCTGGCCATCCAGAACTACGACGAGCTGCCGCTCACCTTCTCCATGGCGCGCACGCCGAGCACCGGCTGTAGCTTCACCATCAACGCGGTCATCGACCCGAACATGAATGGTGGCGTGGCCGGGTTCCCGGCGAACGGCAACCCCTTCGGGCAGATCACCATCGGCGGCCTGCTCAGCCAGTACGGCGTCGACGTCATCGAGCACGTCATCACGCATGAGATTGGCCACACCATCGGCTTCCGGCACTCGGACTACTACAACCGCGCCATCAGCTGCGGCTCCGGCGGCAACGAGGGTGACGCCGGTGTCGGCGCGATCCACATCCCGGGCACGCCGACCACGGCGACCGTCGGTGCCTCGATCATGAACTCCTGCTTCCGCGCGGTCGAGTCGGGCGAGTTCACCGCCAGCGACCGCACCGCGCTGGCCGCGATGTACACGGCCGCCTCCGCCCCCGCCCTGGTCAGCGCCCTGGACCCGAATCGCTGCCTGGACGTGACCGGTGGCAGCTCCGCTCAAGGAACAGCCACCCAGCTCTGGGAGTGCAACGGCACCCTCGCGCAGCAGTGGACCCTGACCGCTCAAGGGGAGCTGCGCAGCAGCCTGGCGCCCAATCTCTGTCTGGACGTCTTCAACGGCGACCCGACGCCGGGCACGCGCGTCCAGATTTATGGCTGCAATGGGACGGCCGCCCAGCGTTGGACGGTGGTGGGCTCCACGCTGCGGAGCGCCCTGGCCCCCAACCTCTGCCTGGATGTCTTCAATGCCAGCACGGCCCTGGGGACCAAGATTCAAGTCTGGGGGTGCAACGGCACGAACGCCCAGAACTGGTCCACGCGCTGATTCACTCCAGGGCGAACGCCTGGGGGTTCGTGAACCCGATGAACTGATGTCCCGCGACCACGCGGACGGTGTTGTCCGGCGGCGCCGGGTTCTTCGTGAGCCCGGCGCCGTTCCGCTCAACCTGCCGCACGGCGACAATCTCCCGAAGAGTCGGATGCTCCGGGACGTCTCCTCCAAAACCTATGCGGGCAGACCTGCACGGACGTAGCCGAAGACCTGCTCCAGGCGCCTGACGGTTTCGGGCTCCCTTGTCACATCCATGGCCAGGTTGAGGAGCGCGACCACGAAGCCGTGCTGCCGTGGCTCTTTCTCCGGCCCGGGGCTCCAGGCGACAAACCGGCGGGTGTCGCGCGACTCCTGGATGAGGCACTCCAGCGTGATGCCATCAATGCCCCCTGGCGCGGCATCCGGAATGCCCAGGGGATCGAGCTTGGCGATCGCGTCGAGGAACAAGAGTCCCCGCGCATCGGGCACCTCCGAGACCTCGATTCCCGTGTCCGCGAACGCGACAGTCACGAAACTGCCTTCCGGCCCAAAGGTCGCGAGGACTTCTCCTGCCTCGTGAAACGAGGGGGAGAACTGGACGTGATAGCTGGCGGTACCAGCACTGGGTGGCGAAATTCTTGGCATCTCGGAATCACCTCCGGAACGGTGAACAGTCTCGCTCGAAGCTGAAGAGTTCCGATGGGCTTGCGCGGAATACGGGCAGGCAGCATCACGTTGCCCACGGTTTCTCCGCGCATGCCCCCAGCTCCTTCCGAGGTCTCGCCCCCCAGCGTTGTAGCCCGGCCCGTGGACTCCAGCGAGCGACTGGCGCTCCTCGACACACTGCGTGGTTTCGCCCTGTGCGGCGTGTTCATCTCCAATGTGATGGTGTGGTTCAGCGGCAGGGTCTTCCTGCCGCGAGAGCAGACCCTCGCGGCGATGAACAACGCTTCGCTCGCCGACACCGTCGCCTGGCAGGCGTATGTGTTCCTCGTTGCGGGGAAGTTCATCACCCTCTTCTCGTTCCTCTTCGGCCTCGGCTTCGCGGTGCAGCTGGGCCGCGCCGAGGCGCGAGGGACCTCCATCACGCCGCTCTATGTCCGGCGGCTGGGGGTGATGCTGGTGCTGGGGCTCTCCCACCTGTTCCTCATCTGGTACGGCGACATCCTCAGCACCTACGCGGTGCTGGGCTTCGGCCTGCTCCTGTTCCGGGGGCGCTCGGAGCGAACGCTGCTCGTCTGCGCCCTGCTGTTCGCCCTGGGGTGGTCCGTCGTGGGCGTGGCCATCCTCAAGCTCCCGCAGTTGATGGCGGACACGCCAGAGGCAGGCGCGGCCATCGCCAGGGCGGCCACCGAGAAGTCCGCGGCCATCAGGGCGCGGACGCTGGCGGCCTACGCCCACGGGAGCTGGCTGGACACGACGCAGGCGACCTTCTACTTCTTCTTCCGCGACTACTTCCCGCTGCTGCTGGCCATCACGCTCTCGACGCTTGGCCGGTTCCTGCTGGGCCTGCTGGCGGGCAGGCGCCGCATCTTCCACGACGTGCCCCTGCACCTGGGGCTGTTCCGCCGGATCCTCCTGTGGGGGCTCGTGGCCGGGGTGATTGGCAGCGGCAGCGGCCTGGTGCTGCAGCAGCTCATGTTGAAGCAGGTCTTCACGCCGGAGACGCTGCCGGCGTGGGTGTCCTTCGCCATGGCGCCGCTGCGGAACCTGGGCGACCTGGGCTTCGCGGCCGTCTACGTCTCCGGCATCACCCTGCTCTTCCAGCGCGCCACCTGGCAACGAGCGCTGGGTCTGCTCGCGCCGGTCGGCCGCATGGCGCTGACGAACTACCTGTCACAGTCGATCCTCAGCGTGCTGTTCTTCTACGGGTTCGGACTGGGCTTCATCACGAAGCTGGGCCCCGCGGCGTGCGTGGCGTACTGCCTGGCCGTCTTCTGCGTCCAGGGGGTGTGGAGCCACCTGTGGCTGGCGAGGTTCCGCTTCGGCCCCGCGGAGTGGGTGTGGCGGTCGCTGACCTATGGAAAGGCCCAGCCGATGCGGCGTGATGACGCCGCGAGCCAACGCACGACGGCGCCCGCGTAGCCCCGAGGTCAGCCGCCGCCGCTCCCACCGGACTCCAGAGGCGAGCCATCCCCATACGAGCGTGAGCAATACGCGGCGTTGGTCTCGGTACGCCAGGCGTCGGTGGCCTGGCTGCAATTGGGGCCAGAGCGGAAACCTTCAGGAAGAATGGGGGCGCATGGAATGACAAGACTGGCGCACAGGGGTCGATGCTGACCACCGGGATACAAATCCAGGACATCCCTGGAAGCGCCTGCACTGTTCGGGCAACATGGCCAGCCTTCCCCGCGGTCGCATCCCTGGTGCCTGATGACACGCCTTGGCCTTCCGCAGCGCCTCCTGGTGTTCGCGACCTTGATGGGAGGCGGCGTCTCGGTCGCGGAGGAGGCCCCGGTGGGCGTCGCGGTGGACCGGGCGGACGAGCCTCCGCGCAACTACGGCAACCTGCGCGCCGGGGCGTCCACCTCCGGCCGGCGACCCAGCATCTGTCTGGAGTTGTCTCCACTGGCGCGGCTGGGCGTGGAGGCCTGCGGCACGGGTTCGGGGTTCCTCCACCGCGACCCGGAGCCGGAGATCGCCCACTTCCGCGCCAACCTGACGCTCACCTCCTTCAAGACGCGCCTCGGCTGGCTCCAGCCGCGGTTGAGCGCCGGCTTCGCCGAGCTGCAGATTGGCGAGGACAGCTCCGGCTTCGACTTCGGGGGCTCCGGCCCCACCGGCGTGGAGACCGCCGGGCCCGAGGTGGGCGCGTCCCTCCGGGCCCTGCTGCCCATCTCCTCCGGCTTCGAGTTCGTGGGAGAGCTGGGGTTCAGCGCCGCGTACTTCAACGCCGCGCCGCAGCTGATCAGACCGCAGGCCCGCTTCCAGCCGAGTGCCTCGTTCACGCTCGGCGTTGGCTTCTGAGCCGCACCATGACCCTGGCGAGCCCTGGAACGAAGCGCACGGTGGTGAACTGGAGCATCTGCGTCAGCGTGGTGCTGGCGGCCGTGCTCGTCCCCTTCCTCCTCTTCGGCGAGCGCCTGGAGTCCGCCACCCAATCCTTCCTGGATGCGCGTCCACCCGACTGGCAGGTGGCGCTCGTGCTGGGAGGGCTGCTGGCGGGGGACATCGTCCTGCCGGTGCCCTCCAGCCTCGTCGGCACGGCGTCCGGGGCGCTGCTGGGCTTCTGGGGCGGACTGACGGCCTGCTGGGTGGGAATGATGGTGGGCTGTGGTTGGGGCTACCTGCTGGGCGCCCGGGGCGGCGAGGCGGCGTTGCGGCGCACCCTGGGTCCGGTGGAACTTCAGCGTCTGTCCCGGCTGGCCGAACGCCGGGGCCCCTGGTTGCTGATTGCATTGCGCGGCGTGCCAATGCTGGCGGAGTCCTCCGTCCTCTTCGCTGGCGCCAGCCGCATGCCCTTGGGGAGTTTCCTCGGGGCCTGCGCGCTCTCCAACCTGGGCGTCTGCGCCACCTACGCCGCGGTGGGCGCCTCCTCGGCGCGACTCGGGTCATTCCTGACATTGTTCGTGGGCATGGTGGTACTGCCTGGACTCGCGCTCTGGCTGGTGCGGCGCTTGATGAACTGACAGCGGACTTTGCCGCCCAGAAATGAATTTCTCGAAAAGCCGTTTTTAGTCTGTTTAGCCCTCGACGGCTTCTCCCCCGCAGCGATTAAACTCTTGCGCCCACGCCCGGCGCCTCGTCGGGCTCACCCGCATGGAGGAGACTGCCTTTGTCCGACAAACCGCGCATCCTGCTCGCCGTGGTACTTGGTGCCACGGGCCTCCTGGCCTGCCCAGCGACGTCGCTCATGGACTCGGGCCCTCCCGGCTCGAAGGCGACGGCGCTCGGAGCCAATGACTGCCCGGCGGACGTGGCCTGGCTCAACAGCGCCACCCTCCCCAGCGAAGTGCCGGGAAACAAGACGATCTGCAACTTCGAGCAGTTCATGTGGCAGAGCATGCTCGCGCTGGTCCAACCGGTCAGCGGCAAGCCGGACATGGTGCAATTCGAGACGTGGATGCCGTCCTACGGCATCTTCATCAAGGACGGCGTCCCGACGCCCTGGGGCCAGGAACCGCCGACCTCCTGCACCAATGCCGTGAAGCCGGTGGATGGCAAGACGCCCCGCCTCTACACCGACATCATCAAGCAGGCCGGCGCGGATCAGCCGCTCATCGATTTGAAGGGCGAGTTCGTCTACTACGGCATGTCCGTCAACCAGAGCACCTACACCATGCTGACGGCCTGCCAGCTCTACCAGGCGAACTGCGCGGGGCAGCTCAAGCCCGGGAACAAGGGCATCGACATCATCCAGAAATATCCGAACCTCGCGTATCCGGACACGGCCGTGGAGCTGAAGACGAGCTGGATGGTGCTCGACGACGCGGCGGCCAGCTCCGGCCTCTACTACGTGGTTCCCGGGCTCATCCAATACAAGGACAGCCCCTGCCGGCAGGTGAACCTGGGGCTGACCGGCATGCACATCGTGTCCAAGACGCCCAGCTTCCCGGCGATGATCTGGGCCACGTTCGAGCACCGCAACAACGCGCCCGACTGTAGCGACCTCTCGGCGGCGCCTCCGCTCGGAGGCACGTGGAACTTCTACAACCCGGGCTGCACCGACTGCGTGACCAACACCTATCAGCCGGGCAAGCCCGCCCAGGTCTGCCGCATGCACCCCCAGGGGGACTCGGCCATCGGCACCTTCCCTGGCGGCGTCGACTGTAGCGTCAATCCCAATCAGTTCGCCTGTCAGGACAAGACCCGCACGATGCTCGCGGAGAGCACCCAGGCGCTCAACGCCATCAACAGCAGCGTCCAGGCGCTGATCCAGGCCAACCCCGGAAGCATCAACAAGGTCTGGGCCAACTACGAGCTCGTCGGCAACGTGTGGACCACCGGGGGCGTGGTCCCTCCCTATCTGCAAGCGCAGCAGGGCTCGCTGTCCGCCGCGAACACCTCCATGGAGACGTTCGTCCAGAACGGCGTCGCGGCGGTGAGCAATCCCTACAACTGCTTGAGCTGCCACAACATGGCGGGTCCCACCGAAGGCCAGAACCTGCCGCCCGCGGGCTTGAGCCACCTGTTCGACGAAGTCCAGATGCCCGGCGGCTGCACGAACGGCTCGCTCCCCGCCGCGTGCGCCCCCTACATCGGCAGCGGCAACTAGAACCCCGAGGAGACCTCCATGAGCTACCTTGATACGCCTCGCATCAACTTCTCCGGTTCGTTCCAGGCTTCGCCGGCCACCATCAACAACACGCCCAACAACTACAACCCGGCGAACTACAACGCGGACTCGCTCAAGCCCCAGAACATCGAGCTCTACTGGGAGCCCAAGGGCGACAGCATCTTCGACCTGCTCAACTGCAAGGTGACCACCGTCGAGCTGCCCGGCGGCGGAAGCGATGCCCTGGTGGGCACCGGGGTGAGCGCTCTTTACACGGGGTCTCCGCCCAAGCTGGTGGACCTGGACCCCATGCAGCAGAACGGCAGTGAGGTCTGGGGCTTCACCGTCCTGATTGGTGACCTCGGCGGCGCCTACGTCCAGGGCGTCTTCACGCCGGTCGCCTTCAACGGCATCTGGATGAACTCGCAGGGCCCCAATACACCCCTGAGCTCCGCGAGCGGCTCCGCCGTCTACCAGACGACGCTCACGAACCTGAAGTGGAACGCCGGCGACTCGGCGGTCCTCCAGGCGCTGCAGAAGGCGTCGCCGAACCGGCTGTCCATCCGCCTGGTGGTCAGCGCCCACAACAACGCCCCGCAACTCTTCGCCTTCACCACCGCCACCTTCCAGACGATGCAGGCACAGGGGGTTCCCCCCGCCATCCTGGACAAGATCGCGAGCCTCCAGGACTACGTGATGAACGTGGACGGAGACGGCCAGCCGGTGGCGCCGGGACGCGGCTACATCCCCACGCAGATGTACGTCAGCTCCCTGCTCGAACAGTTGCTGGGCCAGGGCGTGGCGCAACAGTACGGTCCCACCATCCTGGCGGCGACAAAGCAGCCCTACCAGCCGTGGCTCAAGTACGGGACCGACGAGCAGCCGTTCTTTGACTTCAACTACGGCAAGCTCGTCGGCTCCGTCGGGCCGTGCCTGGATGACGAGCCCACCTTCGCCGTGCCGGCACGGACCCTGGCCAAGGTTTCGAACAAGAGCGCGAAGGCGAGCGGCTGGTGGGCTCCGGCGCAGTTGAACCTCTCGGGCTCCACGCCTTCGCTGACGCTCGACCTGGCCAATTCGCTGCCTGTCCCGCTGCCGGGGCGTCCGCTCTGGTCAGCGGAGCTGGGGACGCTGTCACTCGCCTACCACACGGGCTCTGGCGACTCGAAGACGTACTTCCCCATCGGCACGGCGATTGACTACAGCAACCCCGACTTCATCGACAAGCAGTCCGGGATGCTGGTCGTCACTGACTTTGGCGGTGTCGATCCCAACAGCCTCGCGAACCTCCCGCTCGCGATCCGGTGCACGACCAGCACGGGGACGCTGACCCTGCTGGAGGAGAACTCCGAGGGCTTGAGCCTGCGCGCGGACCAGTTCATCTACCGCATGAACCCGGGCATGCAGACCACGCCCACCTTCCGGCTCGGTGAGACCAACACCCTCAACCTCTACGTGCGCAAGTTCGGCCGCGTCGAGGGGACGGAGGGCTTGAAGGTGGGCCTGAGCACCATGAGCCCAAGCGCCGCGGCCAAATACACCCTGAGCACCCTGGGCACGGGGGGAACCAATGGCATCAGCGAGTCGAACATCTCGACGCCCGAGGGCAAGCTACAGTTTTCCTCGAGCGTCGTGAGCGTCACGGGAGGCAAGGCCACCGTCACCCTCACCGGCACGGATCCCGGCAATCCCCGGGGCTACGTGGACGGGCAGGTCTACTTCACCCAGTACACCTTCAGTCCCAAGGTCGAGGAGTACAAGCAGGACCCCAACGACCTGGTCAGCGTTCAAATCTATCAGCAGACGCCCATCACCGGCACGCCGACGTGGGTCAATGGCATTGGAGACATCCTGCGGCAGTACGGCATGCTCTATCCCATCATGGGCCGCTTCCAGCTGTGGACCTATGACGGCGTCATCAGCAACCGCGAGAAGATCGCGCGGGTGCTCGGCCTGGACATCGGCCAGCCGCTGCACATGCCAGTGAGCCGCGACCTGTCCCCCATCAAGCTCCAGCTCATCCTGAACTGGTTCAACACGGGCATGCCCTATGGCCCCATCGGGCCCGAGGGCGGGCCGGGCACCGCCTGGGACAACCTGCCGACGGTCAGCGGCTGGGGCCCCATGACGAGCCTCCTGGTGCGCTCCGGTGACATCATCGACGCCATCCAGCCGAGCTACGGCACCAACGCCGCGCCCTACCAGGGCGGCCCTGGAGGGAACGCGCACACGCTCGACCTCACGGACGACGGAATCGTGTCGATGACGGGCTTCACGGGCACGTACTTCGGCATGACGCAGATCGCGCAGGTCACCTTCAAGACCGCGCGGGGCAAGACCTACGGTCCCTACGGGACGATGGCGAACGTGTCTGGTGCGAAGCCCTACTCGCTCGTCGTGCCCACCGGCAGCGCGATCCGGTCCTTCTTCGGAGCGACGGTCGTGCACTCGGGCGGCACGAAGTATATCGCCTCGCTCGGCGGCAACGTGCAGTTGCTCTGAGCGAGGGAGCCGGCCCCAGCCGTCTCAGCTCGTAAAGGGATTCGGCTGGGGGCTCCGGGCAGCGGCCCCCCGCGCCACGCGCAGCCACACCAGCGAGACCATCAGCCACGCCGCCGTGAGCGCGCTCCAGGTCTGGGGCGCGCTCGCCCAGACCAGCCACAGCGCCACCGCCACGCCCATCGCGAGCACCCGGGCGAGCTCCAGGGGCTCGCTCCACGCCTTCGACTCCAGCATCCCGCTCCAGGCGGTCGCCATCGCCCAGAGCAGCAGGCTCAACACGACCTTCTGCCAGCCCGACAGCGGCGAGGCATGGTGGCTCACCAGGAGCATGAACGGCATCGACGCGAACAGCTGGAAGACGAGGTACCCCCGCACGCCCGGCAGCTCCCGCGAGTGGTACTTCACCTCCGCGCCCTCCTGCTTCCAGTAGCCCAACGTGCGAGGCGGCAGGTCCGCGGGCCGCCAGCCCGTGGGCATCACCCAGAGGCGCAGCCGGTCCCAGTGGCTCTTCGTGGCGACGGCGTCCGCGAAGAGCCGGGCCCATTGCTGGAAGTTGATGACCGTCGGGTCCCAGGTGTTCGCCGGCGTCGTCAGGCCATAGGAGCACGGCTCGGTCTCCTCCTCGTAGGTGCCGAACATCCGGTCCCAGATGATGAGGAAGCCCGCGTAGTTCTTGTCGATGTACGCGTCATTGCGCGCGTGGTGCACGCGGTGGTGTGACGGCGTGTTCAGCCATGACTCCACCCACCGCGGGAGCTTGGGGATGACCCGCGTATGGGGGATGAACTGGAGCACCAGGTGGAAGGCCACCATCGCCAGCACCGCCTCCGGCGGAAAGCCCACCAGCACCAGCGGCCAGTAGAAGAGGAACGAGAAGAGGCGCTGCGTCACGCTCGCGCGCAAGGCCACCGCGTAGTTGAGCTCCTCGGTGGAGTGGTGCGGCGAATGGGCCGCCCAGCCGATGTTGGTGCGGTGCCCGAAGCGGTGGAACCAGTAGAAGAGGAAGTCGACGCCCAGGAAGAGCGCCACCAGCGACAGCGGCGATGAGGCATCCAGCCGCCACGGCGCGAACTGCCCCAGCTGCGTGAAGAGGGGCAGCACCAGCAGGGCCACCGCGACGTTGACGCACTGGTTCATCACCGCGGTGCCCATGCTCGCGATGGAGTCCTGGAAGCTGTAGTAGCCGTTGCGGCGCGCCACGCACCAGGCGAACTCGGTCAGGGCCAGGACGATGACGAAGGGCGTCGCCACGGCATAGACGTTGATGGACATGCCGCCGGTATATGGTTCCCAGAGCGGCCTGCGCCTTAACCCAGGTCAAGCCAGGGTCCCCAGAGACGTGAGATTCCCCAAGCTCTTCGAGCGCCTCGCCACGCTGGCCCCGCTTCCTCCCGAGGAATGGGTGAAGGCCGAGACCCTGGCGAAGGAGCAGTCGCTCGCGAAGCGGGAGCTCTTCATGCGCCCGGGGGATGCGGCGGACCGGTTCGCCGTGGTGCTTCAGGGCGTCTTCCGGGGCGTGCGCGTGTCGCCACGCGGCGGCGAGTCCATCAAGGCCTTCCGCGCCGAGGGTGAGCTGATTGGCGCCTACGCGGAGATGTTGCAGCGGAGGCCTTCGATGACCGCGATCGAGGCGCTGGAGCCGAGCCGCGTGCTGGTGTTCCAGACGCGGGACTTCCAGGCGCTGGAGCAGGGCCACGTGTGCTGGGAGCGGCTGGCGCGCAGGGTGGCGGAACAGCACTTCCTCCTCAAGGAGCGCCGTGAGCAGGAGTTCCTGGAGCTGTCCGCGGAGGAGCGGCTCGTGAACTTCTGGGAGGAGCATCCCCACCTGAAGGGACGGATTCCCCAGCGTGACGTGGCGGCCTACCTCGGCATCACCGAGGTGGGGCTGAGCCGCATCATGTCTCGGCGCCGCAAGCGCGCGGCGGATTGAGCGCCGTGCAGGGGATCCCCTTCCGCCTATGCTCTGGACCGTGAACACCTCAAGACTGAAGCCGTGCGCATTCCTGGCTGTTTTCCTCGGGCTGGCATGTACGGGTCAGCTCGGCCAGGACGTCCCCGCGGAAGGCCCTCCGGATTCGGGCGTGCATCCCCTGGACGACGCCGGGACACAGCTGGACGCCGGGGCTGGTGACGCGGGAGTCCCCGATGCTGGCAGTCCCGACGCGGGTAGCCCGGATGCGGGGACGGCTCCCATCACGAGCGCCCGGGTCTTCTTCTCCGGGCACAGCCTGCTGGACAACCCCATGCCCGACCACTTCGACGACATCGCCACGAGCCGGGGCAAGGACTTCAACTGGAACCAGCAGAACGTGATTGGTTCACCCCTCCGGGTGCGGACCTGGGGCAATAACGGATGGGAGGGCTACCGCTCGGGCAAGAACCGCTCGGGTGACAGCATGAACGTGGTCCAGGAGTTGCTGTCTCCCCGGACGCTGGGCCCGGGAGAGAAATACGACACCCTCCTCATCACCGAGCGGCATGACCTGCTGGGCACCGTCGAGTGGGAAAACACCATCGGCTATCTGCGGCACTTCCATGACCGTTTGATCGCCGGGAACCCACAAGCCTTTACATACTTCTATCACACGTGGCTGGACATCGATAAATCCAACCCAGCTCAGTGGATTGCGTACGAGAAGAACGCACGGGCTGCGTGGGAATGTGTGTCTTCCAAGGTGAACCTCACGTTGCAGGATGATGGACGGCCGGACCGCGTGGTGGCGCTCCCTGGGAGCACGGCGCTGGTCCATCTGGTGGAGCGCGTCATCGCGAACGAGGTGCCTGGCATCAGCGGTTCGACCTCGCAGAAGCTCAACGTACTCTTCAGCGACAACGTCCACCTGACGTCCCTGGGGTCGTATTACATGGCCTCGGTCCACCATGCCGCGGTGTTCCGGGAGTCGCCTGAAGGGGCCCAGGTGCCGTCTGGCGAGAACGCGACGACCGTCCGGGCTCTCCAGCGCATCGCGTGGGAGTTCGTGAGCGCCTATTACGCGCAGCCCGGCGCGGGCGAGCGGACGATGGCGGACTGCCGCACGCGAATTCCCCAGGACGTCTGCCCTGGCTTCTGGGCAATTCTTGGGAGTCCCCAAAACGTCGAGGGCTGTCAGCGCTTCTTCGGCAACGCGGCTCCGGGTCAGGGTGGAAACCCCTTCGTCTGGCCGGATCCGAACTGGCAGCCGCTGCCCGCTCCGTAGGCAACGAAGACGGGATGGGGGGCGAGTGGGCGGCGCTCATTTCCCCTCCCATGCTCCCCATGTTAGGAGCCTCCCAATTCCGGGAGGAATTCATGCGTTCATCTCAGGCATTGGGGCTGCCCCTGTGCTGGGTCTTTCTCGTCATCCTGCCGTCAGCCGGGATGGCGGCTCCAAGCAGCGAGGTGAAGCGCCATCTGGAGGCCATCGCCAGCCTCTACGAGGAGCTCGAGTTTGAAAGCGCCCTCGGCCAGCTCGCCACGGCACGGCGGCAGGCGCGCGGACCGGACGACGAGGTCGCGCTTTCAATCTGGGAAGGCCTGCTCATGGCGGAGCTGAGCCGGACGGAGGAGGCCTCCGCGGCATTCATGGCCGCCCTGTTCGTGCGGCCGGACGCACAGCTCCCCGTGAAGGTGTCGCCCAAGGTGTCGGGCCAGTTCGAGTCGCTGCGGAAGGCCGTGAAAAGCACCCAACAAACGCGCCGTGGCGACCCCAAGCCCTCGCCCGCGCCGCGACAGGCGACGGATGCTCCGCGTGAAGGGACTTCGCCGCCCGCACCGCCGCGAATCACATCCCCGTCCAGTGTCGTGGCGGCACCGGCGCCTATCGCGCCCCCGCTCCAGGTGGCTCAGGAGACGCGGACGAACTCCCTGCGCTCCAAGGCCTATATCCCCGCGATCGCCGGCGGCGCGCTCACTGTCGCGGGTGGGATTACCTGGGCCCTGTCGCGTGGAGAGCTGTCAAAGTTTCGCAACGCGGATCCGTCCCTGTCGAACCTCTCGGACATTGACCGTGCCGCGTCGCGGGGGCGAACACTTCAAACCGCGGGCGTGGGCCTGCTGGGGGCCGGTGTCTTGGGGCTGGGATTGGCGACGGGCATGTATCTGCTCGGGGCTCCGGAGAAGAACCTCGCGATGCAGATGGGGACGGATGGACGGTCGGCGCTTGTGTATGGGAGGTGGCCATGAACTTGTATCCACTGCGGGCAGTGCTGGTCATGTTCGTGCTCGCAAACGGGGCCTGTGCCGACTTCGACCAGGAAAAGGCGAAGCTGTGCAACCAGTTCCCTGAACGGTGTGGCGACGCCGATGGAAGCATGGGCGATTGGACGGGCGGAGCGCTGAACGTCACCCTCGGCTACAGCGGCTTCACGCGCGGATGCGTCACGGTGACGGCCACGGACTCAGACAACGTGAAGAACACGAGCAGCCTCTCCGTGGCGATCCCCGGCAAGACGCCGGGCATCGTGTCGGTGGCGGTGTTCGGGAAGAAGACCTGGGGCCGCGCGCTGAGCGTGACGTCGCAGTTGCGTGAGTTCGACTGTTCAGGCCCCGCGGTGGGCGACCCGCAGGAGATGAAGGCTCAGGTTCCCGAGGAAGGTACGCGGGACGTGGCTTTCACCGTGAGGGCCATCGATGCGGATGAGGACGGCTACTTCAGCAGCGACGACGCGGAAGGTGTCGTCAGCGGCACGGACTGCCGTGACGAAGACCCCGCCGTGAACCCCAAGGCCACGGAGGTGTGCAACGGGAGGGATGACAACTGCACCCTCGGTGAGTCGGACGCGATCGACAAGAAGGTCTGGTTCGTGGATGCGGATGGGGACGGCTACGGAAGCTCCCAGGTGGAGGCCTGCACCCAGCCTGCCGGGGCCGTGGATAGAGGCGGTGACTGCAACGACCGCGATGGGCAAGTCCACCCGGACCGGGCGGAGTTCCGCTGCGATGGCAAGGATGACAACTGCAATGGCATGAACGACGAGGACTTCAACGTCGACGGTGATTGCGAGGATGAGCTCAAGTGCGCGGGCAAGGTCGCGTGTGCCTCCACGCCGAGCCAGACGGCCTGCGCGCGGCTCCCGAGTGAGAATCCGGTGGCCTGGTACGTGGACGGCGACGGCGACGGGTCCAAGGGCCAAAACGTGGGGCTGGGCTGCGAGGCCCCCGTGGTTGGCGCTGTGACCCAATCCGAAGACTGCGATGAGAGCTCCGTCTACGTCCGGCCCGGGCTGCCGGAGGTCTGCGACCGGCTGGACAACAACTGCTCCAATGGCGTGGACGAGGGGTGTGGCGCCCTTGCTTGGACGACGGAAGCGGGCGTTGGAGGAATCGCGGACGTGACAGCCATCGCCCTTTACGACGAGGGGCGGAAGGCGTGGATGGCCAGTCGGGACAAGCTCGTCCATTTCGACAGCACGACCGGCGAGACGACGTCGTATGCCAATGCTTCCTGCCGGGCGGACTGGAAGGCCGTATGGGCGGCCGCGGACGGGCGCGTCTTCGCTGTCGGGGAGGCAGGAAAGATAACGACCCGGCTCCCCAATTCCGATCCGGATTGTTTCACACCCACTGTGCCCGGCGCATCGTTTCCGACGTTGTATGGCATCACGGGTATCGAACAGCCCACCGGCCCTACGGTCTATGCTGTCGCGAACACTGGCAAGATCTTCAAGTGGAAGGCGCCCTACAATCCGGCCACCGTGAACCTCACGGAGTTCGGCAGTGTTCGCGCCAACCTTCGTGCGGTCGCGAGCGCCGGCTCCGAGGACACATTGCTGGCCGTGGGCGGGGATGAAAATAACAAGGCAGCTGCCTACCGCTATGACACGGCAAGCGCCTCGTGGCAGCCGGACCTCCAGGGCGGAGCCTTCGACGGATTTCTCAGGGGCGTCCATGTCACGGATGGCCGCTTCGCCTACGCCGCAGGCGAGAATGGGCTGGTCCTCAAGAAGAGTGGAGGCGTCTGGACCTCCCTGCCTGCCGCCTTCGAATCCAACGGAACAACGAGGGCCGCCATCCGGGACGTCCTTGCCTTCAGCGAGAAGGGCATCTACGTCGCCACCAGCGAAGGGCGCATCCATTTCTACGACGGCTCTGCGTGGACCACCGCGTACTCAGGGACAACCCCGCTGTACTCGCTGGATGGCCCTTCACCCACTCGTATCGTGGCCGCGGGCGAGGGCGGCACCGTGGTGAGATTCACGGCTCCCCCGCCGCCGGTGCCCTGACCGGCTGGAATCGCGCGTCGAATCCATCGACGCGCCTTCCACGTGCCGTCCCGATGAGGGAGTAGAACCTCTTTTCGCTTGTACTTCTCCTTTGATCAGCGGTAGAGCGGCGTCCTCACACGGCCCCAGGTTCAGTACCTGTTCCGCCGATGAGCATTTTGTGGGGAGTTAGTTCAGTTGGTTAGAACGCCGGCCTGTCACGCCGGAGGCCACGGGTTCAAGTCCCGTACTCCTCGCCACTGAGAAGGGCCCGGAATCGAAAGGTTCCGGGCCCTTCGTTTTTCGGGCGCCCCGGCTTCTCCAAGCCGGTCCAGGCGGCCCTCTCGCGCCTGGCGAGCCGAGTGGCGACCTTGCCCTCCACGTTCCCAGGAGAGGTCCTCGACACCGCGCCGGAAGCGCCGCGGGCGGGGCCTGGAGGTGGGTGCGGCTGGCCGCTTCCTCGCCTTGAGGCGTTGCGTCCCCCTCACTCCCACCACCATGGAGTGCGATGGCGACGCCATGCCTGCCTGCTCAGCTTTCCACAGCCGCGACACATCCAAGAGGGAGCCACCGCGGCCAGGATGAGGCTGGGAGTAAACATGGAGAAGCGCATGGCCGCACAGCTCGCCGAGACCCCTAAAGAGGCTTTCGGGAACTACATCCGCGAGTTGGAGGACAGCTATCTGAGGTGGTACGCCAGGGCCAGCTACTGCAACAAGATCCTGTTCGTCGTCCTCCAAGGCACGGCCATCGTCGCGGGGTTGGGAACCGCGGTTATTGCCGGGAAGGCCAGTGATCTCGAAGACTCGCGGTTCGTTCTCGTTCTGCTTCCCTTGCTCGCCGCATTTGCAACCGGATTGCTGGAGCAAACTCGAGTACGGCAAGTCCTGGCGCTCAGGGAGAACGGGCGGGAACAGGTGCAGAGGCTCATATCCGATGCCAAGGCAGCGTATGCCGCCGCCCCGCGTGACGCAGACCAGAACTTCACCCAATTGCACATGAAGCTGGTGGACGAGATCAGCCGTATCGAGCGGCAGCAGGCCTTTAACGTTCTATCGATTGTTTCGGCCCGCCCCCCGGAGCAGCCTGCGTTGAAGACCCGGGAGAAGGAGCATCAGGAGGATGGGCGTCCTGTTGAAGGCGCGCCCAGCCTGCGGAAGCGGTGGAGCTGGTCACGAGGAGCTCCACGATGAGGAGGGCCATGCCACGCGCGGCGTAGCGGTGGGCCCCTCGGCTACCGCGTGACGTCCACGGTGTAGACGCCATCGCCGGACGTGGCGGTGCCCGTCACATGGGTGCTGCCCGGCGTGCGGCGGACCTGGCCGGTGCCGTCGTCCTCGATTTCACCCGTGAGGGCGAGGTCCAGGGTGACGCTGCCCTCCAGGTCCCCGGTCATCTGGAAGGGCCCCTTGAGCGTCCCGGTGAACGTGCCTCCCGGGATGTCGCGCAGCTGGAGGGTGAGCTCCGGCTGCGCCGCCGTGTCCGTGCTCGAAGCATAGGTGATGTTCACCGGGTCCTCGTCCCCGCCCAGGGCGATCTCCCCGTCGGAGTACCCGGTCATGCCAATGCGCAGGCGCATGCCCTTGTTGGCCGAGCTGCCCTGGTCTACCTGCCCGGTGACGAGCAGCGTCCCGGAGACCGCGCCCGTCGTGGACTGGGGCGGTATGTTCGCGCTGGACGCGGCGTTGAAGCCGACGAAGCCCAGTTGCAGGGCCTTGCTCACGGACGGGTCGAGTCCGAGGTACGCGCGGCGGGCCTGCTCGTCGGAGCTGATGTCGTCATCACCACAAGCCGTGAGGCCCAGGGACAGAAAGAGGGAACACGCGACAGCGGTCACGGCACGCGGAAGGGGTCTGAGCATGATGGGTGTCTCCTGTCATCCGATGGGGCTGTTGCACCGGCAAGGCTCCGTGCCAGTGCAGGCTTCCCCGGCGATCGTCTCGCAGTTGAGCTTCACGCAGCACGGGCTGGTGGGCGAGCACGCCTGACCGCCAGCGGAGCACGTCGAACCCGTCTCGCAGGTGCCGACGATGCTCCCACCCGGGATGTTGCAGCCGAGCCCTACGCAGCAGTCCGCGGGCGAGGTGCAGGCCTGCCCCTGGGGCTGACAGGCGCTGGGGGCCGAGCAGGTGCCCTGGGTGCAGATGCCGGAGCAGCAGGCGGCACCCGAGGCACAGGCCTTCCCGTTCGCGGCGCACAGGCCCGCGTCCGTCCCACTTGTGCCACCGTCCGTGCCGCCACCGCCCGGCGTGGCCCCGGCACGGCAGGCGTAGACGATTTCGGAGACGATGGAGCAGGTGGTGCCAGCACAGCACTTGGAGTCCTTCGGGTCACAGAGCGTGCCCACGGGATCGCACGTCACCTTCTGGCAGGTCAGGCCGCCATCCGCGCCGGGCAGGCAGCGCGCGCCGCCGCAGCACTGGTCGGAGAACTGGCACTGCTGGTCCTGCGCGATGCAGCACGGCGCCTCGCCGGTGTAGCCCGTGGGGCAGCCCGCCGGACAGTTGTTGTTGGGGCAGCCGCCGAAGCAGCGCGGCACGCCGACGGAGTCCACCTTGCACACGGCCTTCTGGCCGTCGCAGCAGGCCTCGCGGGCGTTCACGTCGATGATGCCGCCATCCGGCAGCTGGCCGCTGCCGCAGATGTTGCCCACCGGGTTGCAGCCATTCGGCTTGTCACAGCGGCTCTCGCGGCAGTCCACCGCGTTGGACAGCTTCTCACCGCCACAGCACACGCCGTCGTCGGTGCAGTAGTCGCCCGTGGGACGGCAGCCGCCCACCGGCTGGCACACGGTGGTCCCGTAGCCCAGATCCACGCACGTGCGCGAACAGCAGGTGCTGGAGCCCGAGCATGGGTTGCCGTCCTGGAGGCAGCCGCCCGCGCCGCCACCGCTGACCGCCACGCAGCGGCCCGGGGTGCCCGTGTTCTCCTGCGAGCACACACCGCCGCAGCAGTCCGCGCCCTTCATGCACAGATCGTTATTGGCCTGGCACGAGTACGCCGGCTTGCAGAGCCCACCCTGGCAGTTGCTGGAGCAGCAGTCGCCCGCGCCGGTGCAGGCCTGGCCCGGCACCTTGCAGCTGCTGGTGCTGTTGGAAGGCAGCGCCGCGCACTTGCCGTCCGCGCCGCAGAGCTTCGTGCAGCACGCCTCCGCGCTGGCGCACATGCTGCCCACGTCCAGGCACTGCAGCGTGGAGCACTTGCCGTCCAGGCAGCTGTTCGTGCAGCACTCGATGCCGCTGGTGCAGGCCTCGCCCGCGGCGGTGCACTGGGCACTGGGGGCCGGACAGACGCCCGTGTCCGAGCAGAGGCCCGTACAGCACTGGACGCCCGAGTCCCGGCTGCACGCCGTGCCCTCGCCGAGGCACTGGGAGCCAGGCCCCGCGTCGGGCAGGGGCTGCCCCGCGTCCGTTCCAGCATCCACCGTGACCGGCGGGGAGTCCGGCGGCTTGCCAATGTCTCCACTGCTACAAGCCACGACACCGAGGGCCACACCCAGGGCCCCCAGCAACAGCCAGCGGTTTGCCTTCATCCCCAGAAGACCCCGGCCGGTGACGACCGGCCACGTGCCCTGATGCCAGGCGAGCCCCCCTCGGCGGCCCCGAGGTCGGGCCGGCAATCGAATGGATAGGCTGGCGTACACCTCCCGTCCCACCTCCTTCCTCCGGTGAACCCATGCGTCGTTCCCTGTCCCGCCTCGTGCTCGCGGCCATCCTGTTCAGCCCGGGAGGTGCGGCCCTCGCGGCGGAGGGGACGAAGAAGCCCGCCACGCAGTGGTTGGCCAGCCCTGCTCAGGCGGCCCGCGCGGCGCGAGTGGAGGCGGGCCTGGCCCCGGTCGTCATCGAAGGCGAGAAACCCCAGAGCCTGACGCTCCCGCAGTGGATGGCGCTGTACCGGATCCCCGGGCTGAGCATCGCTGTCTTCGACAAGCACGCCATCGTCTGGGCCAGGACCTATGGCGTGAAGGAGGCGGGTGGCTCGGAGCCCGTCACCCTGGAGACGCTGTTCCAGGCGGGCTCCATCAGCAAGCCGGTGACGGCCCTGGCGGCGCTGCACTTCGTCGAGGCCGGCAAATGGTCGCTCGACGAGAACATCAACGACAGGCTGCGCTCGTGGAAGGTCCCCGAGAACGACTTCACGAAGGAGCAGAAGGTCACCCTGCGCCGGCTGCTCAGCCACAGCGCGGGGACGACCGTGCATGGCTTCCCCGGGTACGCCGTTGACGCCCCCATGCCCACGCTGGTGCAGGTGCTGGAGGGCGCGGCGCCCGCGAACACCGCCCCGGTGCGCGTCGACCTCGTCCCCGGTACGAAGACGCGATACAGCGGCGGTGGCACGTCCATCGTGCAGCTGATGATGGTGGATCAACTCCAGAAGCCGTTCCCCCAGGTCATGCGGGAAACGGTGCTGAAGCCGCTCGGCATGAGCCGCAGCTCCTACGAGCAGCCCCTGCCTCCGGCCCTCGCCGCCAGGACCGCGACCGGGACGTACGCCAGCGGGAAGAGCGTCGCGGGCCGCTGGCACGTGTACCCGGAGATGGCCGCGGCCGGACTGTGGACCACGCCGTCCGACCTCGCGCGGGTCGCCCTCGAGGTGTCCAGCGCGAAGGCGGGGAAGTCCAAGCGCGTGCTGTCACAAGCGATGACGCAGCAGATGCTGACGCGGCAGTCGGAGCGGTTCGGGCTGGGCTTCCAGGTGGAGCCCGGCACCGACCGCTTCTGGCACGGAGGCTCGGACGAGGGCTTCCAGGCCGCGTTCATGGCCTTCAGTGACACGGGCAGCGGCGTGGTCGTCATGGCCAACTCAGACAACGGCTTCCTGCTCTTCGACCGCATCATCGCCAGCGTGGCGTCCGAGTATGCCTGGACCGCGTTCAAGCCCGAGCCCGTGTCCCCGTCCGCACAGGTGGATGTGCTCATGCGGCTCAAGGGCGTCGACACCGCGCTCGCCTGGTACACCGCGAAGCATCGCGAGGGCATGAAGGGCCTGGAGTCGGGGCACCTGAACCAGCTCGGCTACCAGTTGCTGGGAGACGGCAAGGGCGCGGAGGCGGTGCGGGTGCTCGAAGCGAACGTGAAGCTCTTCCCGACGGATGCGAATGCCTACGACAGCCTGGGCGAGGCACAACTCCAACTGGGACAGAAGGAAGAGGCCATCGCGAGCTACAGGAAGTCACTCGCGCTGGACGCGGGGAATGCCAATGCGGTGAAGGTGCTCGGGAAGCTTGGCGTGCCCACCGGGAAGTGAGCGGAAGGCAATCACAAGCACCGCGCCTGGAGGCGCTACAGTCCAGCGCCTGCTCACGAGGCTCTCCGCCCTCGAAGCGACCGACGGGTCCCGCCTGCTCCACGCCCATGGTCGCGCCACGGACGCGCCCGGGCACCTGCGCGCGGCGGGCGTGCCCCTCCGGGACAGCGCGAGAGGGAGATGCGGCCGGCCTACAGCCCTACCTGGAACAGGAGGATGAGCCGCGAGAAGGAGTCCGTACCTTCCCACAGCGCCGGATAGTGGTCCCAGCTGAGCACGGCCCCCAGCGGACCGAAGTGCAGGTCCGCGAGGAGCCGCAGGCCCGGCCTGGCTTCGGGGAGCACCTGCACCGGCACCCCCAGGCCGAGCCCGAGGCTCGGGATGATGACGACCTGGGGCGTCGCGTACTGCGTGAGCGGCGTGAGGACGAGCTGCTCTCGAAAGTCCGTCTCCACCGAGAGCGAATGCAGGAAGGACTCGGGCGCCGCGAGCTGGTAGCCGAGCCGTGCCATGAAGCGGGAACCGTCCCCGAGCCGCGCGCCCAGGCCCAGCTGCACACCGCCCGGAATCCACCAGGACTGGGGCTTCGTCAGCGTGACGTTGAGCCACTCGGGCGCGCTCTCCGCCGTGAGGCTCCGCTCCGCCAGCACCTGCTCGCCCTCGTGCCGAAGTCGCCAGCCCGTGGCCACCGGCAGCGTGCGCGCGGATCCGTCCGGGCTGCTGCCCACCTCCCACGCGGAAGGGACACGCACCGTGACGTGGAGCGTGGGGTTGCCCGCCCAGGTCCGGATGGGCCCGAGCAGATAGTCGATGTCCCAGTGCGTGGCCCGCGCCGGTCCGGGGGACAGCAGTGCGTGGCGAGACTGGACCGCGGGCCACACGTACCCCGAGGGAAGGAAGCGCCGCTCGAGCTGCATCACGCCGCGCACCACCAGCTCCCCTCCCCGCCCGGGAGGAAGCGTGAGGGTGAAGCCGAAGCGCTCCACCGGCGAGGCGCCCATCGCGTCCGCCTGCCCCTCTGTCACCGGGAGAGGCGCCTCGTCGAAGCGCACGCGGACCTCGTGCGTACGGCGCCCCAGGAAGGCGGCATCGATGACCTCCGCCTCGGCGGTCCCGTTGCGCAGCCGGTAGCGCGCCTCGAAGCGGCAGACCGCCTCTTGCTCCGCCTCCGAGCAATCGAAGTCCAGCTTCTCGCTCAGCACCTCCGAGCGCGTGCGCGCGGTCCCTGATGACAGGGTGAAGGTCGCCGGCGTCCGCGTGGAGGCGGCCACGTTGGCGCCAGCGGGCATGACGGCGAGGAGACACACGATGAACGCAAGGCGGACCGCCATGTCCTCCATTGTCGCTCAAATCGAAGGTCCGGCAGCAGTGCCACTCAAGCGGTCCGCCGCCGCGATCGCAGGTGGAGGCGGTGGTGTGCGTGAAGAGGAAGGGGATGAAAGAGGCCTGGTGCCTGGCCACCAGTTTCAACGAGGCGCCTGCACAGGAGGTGTTGGACGCCTATGGCCGCCGCGTCACCATCGAGGAAACGTTCCGGGACGTGAAGGACCTCAAGTTGGGTATGGGCCCGAAGCAGGTGCGGGTGGAGACACCGACCGCAAAGACCGGCTGCTGCTCATCTCCGCCCTGGCGCAGGTGCTGCTGACGGTCATCCGCCGCGCTCGCTGATCACGGCCGACGTCCATCCTCAAGCGAACCGTCACGTCATTAGACGGACGGTTACGGGCAACTCAGCGTCACCATGGTAACGACTGGGCCTGCCGTGAGATCGGGTATGCCTGCATTCGCCGACGCGGTGGGATTTTGAGGCCAGCCCATGTTTGGCAACGAGATGCCAGGTGGCAGACCAGGAATTCCTCTGCTACTGCCACCCACGATAACCAAGGCCTGAAACGGAAATGGGCGCTGAAGCCGGATCGGTTGCACCCATTGGTTGGCGAAAATCGGAATTAGCGGCTGATTGACAACCCCCTTCACTCTTGTGCAGGAGTAGGGCGCCGTTTGCGGACCTCCGGGCTTATAGAACATTGTGAAGTTTTGCATATCCCCAGTGCGGACGGAAAATGCCAGCGCCTGATTGAGCGGCCGGGCAGAGCAATCCCCGTGGCGGAAGCTGGTGAAATGGGTTTGACCCTTGCCAACAAACTCCACCACACCATCGCCAGACGCGCCCTGCGGCTGTAAGTCGATGCGGAAATTCGAGTCGACGTGCGAAATCGGGGACGAGGCCGAATGATCAATCGTGGCCTGAACTGTCAACCGAGACTCCTCCAAGACCCGTTCTATTTCCGCACGGAGAATGACGTTGCCCGCGTCATAGGCAGTGGCTTCTTCATTCGCATGATAGCTTCCGGGATAATCAAACGCTGACTTCCCCAGCCCGATTCGAGCTTTGCAATAATCGCGATGCACGCGTTCGTGCGCCCACATCGCTCGGATGAAGCCGTCGCAAGCGCGGGTAAGACTGGTCTGGGGTATAACCGATTTACACGTGATTCCATCGGTCGTCGCAGCCTCCGGTGTGGCTGCGCTGCGTCCCCCACCTGCGCCTTTGTCGCGAGGGGGTGCCTTGAAGGCCGCGTCGGCTGCGATCCATTCGTTCTGAGACTCGGTGCGCGAAAGCCCCTGGTTTTCTCGATCGTTCAACTGTCTCTGGAGGTCGCGTTGATGCGTGGCAAAGGCTGTGCCGCCGTACAAGTTATCTACGAGAGCTTCAATATCTCTGCACGTGCATCGCCGTGCTGGTAGAGGCGCCACATCGAAGGGCACCGTTTTTGCGATTCCGGCGGCGGGCTGCGCGATTGCACCTGGGGCGAACAGAAGGCCAAGTCCGAAGCAGGCTGCGGGAATGAGCCGGAGTACGGCGAAAGCGATTTCTTGGCGCAACGGCGTTGACGGCATAGTACCTCTTCGGGGGAAGGACCGGGGCCCGGCAGCGTCCAGTTGCATGTGTCAAAGCCCAGCACTTGAACTGATTGCCGGACCCCACCTGGGGCGTAGTGGAGAAGTTGGCCGCCACCGCGTCCTGCTGAACCATCTGCTTCAGTGCGTCAATGACAGAGGCACGGAGGGCTTGATTGACCAAGCTCGACAGACTTGACGGTGGTGGCGCGCCCCACAAGGGCCGGAATTGCAAACAGCGTTGAAGCGAGAGCGACGGCCCTATGGGTTGTCATGGCATAGGGATGCCGGAACTCGGTTGCCGGACATGACGGGAGCCAAGGTCATTCAGAGTCGACCCAGAGGCCATAGCCCACCAGTGGGATACTGATGCCCTACACTGGGTGAAGAGCCTCCCCTTGGCGGAGACGGAACCGCAGAAGGAGCGCGGCCCGCGAAGCTGGCCCCAGCGCAGGGGCCACCCAGCTGGCGTGGTGTTGAGCCACAAGCCGTCGCGCTGCCCCAGAAGCCCATGCCCCTGCGGCCCTTGCCGAGTGGGCAGCCTGGCCGGCGTGTGCCCAGAGGGGACTGCACGGCCTCCTCACCGCCCTGGCACACAGCCTGGGAGCCCCGCCAGCCGCCTTCTTCGGCACCTCACCCCAGCCCTCCCTGTCAACCGGGCTCCCATCCCTCCTACACGCCCCGCCCGCGCGGGCGAGCAGATGACAATCATGTAATTTTCGAGAATTACACGAATAACCACTTTCAAAGCAACTCATTCACGGGACGCGAGAAAACCCTGTCGACACATCCTCCCCCGCTGTTTCCCTCTCCCCTGGAGCGAGATGCGAAAACAATTCCTGACACTCACAGTGATGACGCTTGCGGCCACCAGTGCCCTGGCGGCGGACCGCCTGAATCCGGCGGATCTGCGCCGTGTCACCAAGGCGCGTGAGTCCCTGGTCCCCGCCGTTGCGAAGGAGTTCGGCCCCAAGGCCCGGTTCATCCATCTTTTCGGCCAGGGCCAGGGAATGCTGGCGGGCGTCGTCGCGGAGATTCCCGCGGAGCCGCTGGGCACGGACGAGCTGCCCCTGCTGGCCATCGTCCGGTACGACGAATCCACCGGCGCGGTGCGCGTGGTGGCTCGCGACTTCAAGTACCGCGAAGCCCGCTCGGTCGGGACGGACGTGGCGCTGCTGGAGGGCGACGGCACCCTGCGCATGCGCGACGCCCATGGCCAGGACCGGCTGCTCGCGCGGGGCGTGGGCGGGGACCTGTTCCCCACGGCGAAGGGAGACGCGCTGGTGGCCACGCTGCTGATGAACAGCGAGGGGCCGCATGAAACCGCCGTGGGCCTCATCGACCTCCAGGGCCGCGTGAAGGTCCTGGCGGATGGCCCCGGCGTGGACGCGACCCCCAGCATCTCCCCTGATGGCAGGACCGTGGTGTTCGTGTCCGGTCGGACCAGCGTGGCGTCGTTCTACGTGACGAACGTGGAGGGCGCGCCGGCCCGGCAGCTCACCAACGTCGGCCTGGAGAACTGGATGCTGTTCGGAGGCCCACCCAAGGAGTTCGTGCCCCCGCCCGTCTCCACCCACCACATGGAGTGGCTGAACGAGGACGTGCTTCGCTACAACGCCGGCGGCGGAGCGTTCTGGAAGCTCAATGTGCGCACCGGCCACGCGGCTCCGGATGTGGGAGGTGAGCCGTGAAGTCCCTGACCCTCGCGCTGGCCTTCGCGCTGCTGGCCTTCCCGGCGGTGTCCTCCGCCCAGACGATGTTCCGCTTCCCCGCCTCGCAGCTCGCGGACCAGTGCGGCAACGGCGGCTGCGTGGTGAGCGCGTACAAGGACTACGGCGGCCGGGACTACGCCTGCGGCGGCGTGCGCTACAGCGGCCACACGGGCATCGACTACGCGCTGGTCGGCGGGTTCAGCAAGATGGACTACGGCGTCTGGGCCATGAACGCCGCCCGGGGCTACGTCGAGGCGTCCGTGGATGGCTATTTCGACCGGTGCAACTACTGGGACCAGGCCAACCCCTACGCCGCCTGCGGCCTCTACACGGCCAACTACATCATCATGCGACACCCGGACAACACGCAGACCAAATACTGGCACCTGAAGGCATACACCCAGCAGTTCGCGCGGGGCACGACGCTCGCATGCGGAAACTGGATCGCCCGGGTGGGCTCGTCCGGCGCCTCCACCGGCCCGCACCTGCACTTCGAATACTGGGTCCCCGGCTACGGCACGGATGACCCCTACGCGGGCTCCTGCGGAACGCCCTACACGCGGTGGACCGCGCAGGGCGCCTACCGCGGCCTCCCCGGCATCACCTGCCAGTAACCCGCCACCGCCATCCCTTGGGGAAGCCTTCCCGGGCCCAGCGGGTATACAGTGTATACCCGCTGGGCCTGACTGGAGGAGCACCGCATGGGCGACCGATGGCTGCTGCGTGGAGCGGAGGTCATCACCTGCGACCCCGAACAGGCGGACCTGTCGCGAGGTGACGTCCTGGTGGAGGATGGACGCATCGTCGCGATGGGTCCCCGGTTGCATGCCGGGGACGGTCGCGTCGTCGACCTGCGCGGGAAGCTGCTCCTGCCCGGCCTCATCGATGCGCACCGGCACACGTGGCAGACGCCGCTGCGCGCCCTGGGGGCGGACTGGACGGTGATGGACTACCTGGCGGCGGTGCGCGTGAAGCTGTCGCCCGCGTTCCAGCCGGAGGACGTGCATGCCGCCAACCTGGCCGGGGCGCTGGAGGCCCTGGACGCGGGCATCACCACGCTCGTGGACTATTCGCACTGCGTGGAGTCACCCGCGCACGCGGACGCCGCGCTCACGGCGCTGGAGGACTCCGGCATCCGGGCCCTCTTCGCCTACGGCTACGCGGCGGGTCCCCAGGAGAGCACCGCGCTGCCGACCCCCGCGAGCCGGAGGCAGGACGCCCGGCGCCTGCGCTCCACCCGGCTGGCCTCCGACAACGGGCTTGTCCGCATGGGCGTCGCGCTGACGGAGATGCAGGTTCCCTGGGAGCAGAGCCGGGCGGAAATCCTCTCCGCGCGCGAGCTGGGCGTCCCCATCACCGCCCACTGCTCCGCGTGGCCCGTGTCAGGCCCGAGCGAAGTGCGCCGGATGGCGGATGAAGGCCTGCTCGGTCCGGACGTGCTCTTCGTCCACTGCACGTGGAGCTCCGACGAGGACCTGCGGCGCATCGCCGACAGCGGCGGTGCCGTCGCGGTGACGCCGGAGACGGAGCTTCAGATGGGAATGGGCTTCCCCGTCACCGGACGCGCGCTGCGCTCGGGGGTCCGGACGACGCTCGGCTGCGACGTCGTCTCCAGCAACGACGGGGACCTGTTCACCGCGATGCGGCTGGCCCTCCAGGTGGAGCGGGCCCGGGCCCATGAGAAGGACGGGCTGTCCAAGGTCCTCGCGCTCAAGGCCGCTCGCATGCTGCCGATGGTGACGCTCGACGCCGCGGAGGCCCTGGGGCTGGGACGCGTAACGGGCTCGCTGCGGCCGGGCAAGGACGCGGACCTCATCGTCCTCGCCGCCGATGCGCTGAACCTGACGCCGCTCAACCGTCCCCGCGACGCGGTGGTGCTCCAGGCGCATGCGGGCAACGTCGAATCGGTGATGGTGCGCGGACGGTGGGCGAAGTTCCAGGGCGCCCTGGTGGACGTGGACCTGGCCACGGTCAGGCGCCGGGTCATCGAGGCCCGCGACGCGGTGCTCGCCCGGGTGGGAGGACCGGACGCACTCCTGGGCGAACGGGCGGACCTCTCCGCGCACTGGGACATGGGAGGCGCTGGCGGCACGAAGGACGCGTGACGCGACGCCCACTCAGCGCTGGCGACGGCGGGGGCGCTTTCGCGCGGGGGCCTGCCGTGCGTCGATGCGCCGCTGGATGCCCTCCAGCATGAAGCCGAGGCTCTGCTCGAACTCCCGCTCCACGTCGGTGGCCCGCATGTGCGGCACGCTGTGGGCAAGCCCCGGGTAGTCCCTGGCGGGAAGCGCCTGGGCCGCCGCGAAGAACCGCTCGAACGGCGGCGGCGTCCCCGGTGGGCCCACGTCCCACGGCTCCTGCCGGCGGATGGCTCCGGCCAGCCAGGAGAAGAACGTGTTGTGCAGCGCCCCCGCCTCCTTCCACGGGATGCCAGCGGCGTGAAGTCCGCTCACGGTCCGGTCGAGGATGACGAGCGCCGTGTGGACGACAGGGCCCTGCTCCAGCAGGAACTCCATCAGCCCCGGGTGCGCCAGCCCCACGGCGCGCAGACGGCCCGCGAGCAGCCGGAGCCACGCCACCGGGTCCTGTGGCTCCGCGGGTAACACCAGGGTCTGGAGGATGGCCTCGGCGCACAGGAGCACGAGCGCATCCCGGCTCGCGACGTGCTTGTAGAGCGCCATGGGCGTGACCCGGAGCCGTTCGGCCAGCGTCCGCATGGAGAGCTGTCGCAACCCCTGTTCCCGGACGAGCACGACGGCGGTCTGCACCACGGTGTCTCGCGACAGCGGTGGCCGACGCCTACGTACTCCTCGAGGACTGCGCGCACCGGAGGTCATGCGGCGGAGCATATAAGGGTACGGCTTCGCGAACCTGGAGCACCAGGAGTGGACCAGCGCGCCATCCTGGGCCGGGGGAGCTGGCAGAAGTTCCTGACGCCCGTGAAGCTCAACAGCGGGGCCTCCTATCCGTATGGCTTTGGCTGGGCGCTCAAGGAGCGCGCGGGCAAGCCTCTGCATCAGCACACCGGTAGCTGGCAGGGCTTCGTGGTTCTTCCCGGAAGACGTGCCGTACTACCAGGACCTGTTGCAGGACCTGGGGCCCGCGGGGCCGCTCGTCCTGGCGCTACAAGGTGGGCGTCATCCCGGATGGCCGCGTGACCGGCCTTGGCCTGGAGAAGAACTGACAGCGTAGCGCAGTCTCGCTTGCAAGGGGCGGCTTCGCCCTTCAACCGCTCTCCACAAGGTGCGCGCCCATGCGTGGGCATGTGCTTGAAGTTTCCCATTGTCAGTGACAAGGATGCGCGCCGCCGGCCGCGAGAGGTGGAAAGGCTTCCTCCTTCGCATGAGCTGGCATTCACGCCCTGCCATGACAAGGACCTTCCTGCCCCATGGCAGGGCTTCGCTTCAAACGGGGCAATCCATGATGCGTTCCTTCGCATCCACCTTCTCATCCATCGTGTTCCTGCTCACCAGCGCGGCCTGCGGTCCCGCCCCGTCCGACGACACGGCGCCGACGGGGCCCTCCTCCGCCATCGAGGTGGGCACCGAGCGCCAGGCACTCGCCAGCTGGAGCTCCGCCGCTCCGATGTCCACGGCCCGCTTCGACCACAGCGCCACCGTCCTGCCGTCGGGCAAGGTGCTGGTGGCCGGCGGCGACCCGGGCACGACCACCTACCTTTCCAGCGCGGCGCTCTACAACCCGGCCACCAACACCTGGGCTGCCACGGGGAGCATGACGCAGGCCCGTTCGGCTCACGTCGCCGTCCTGCTGTCGTCGGGCAAGGTGCTCGTCATCGGCGGCACCTTCGGCAGCACCACCACCGCGGAGCTGTACGACCCGGCCACCGGCACCTGGAGCGCCACGGCCAGCATGCTGGCCGTGCGCAACCACTTCACGCTCAGCCCCCTGTCGTCGGGCAAGGTGCTGGCGGTGGGCGGCACCAACAGCTCGGGCCTGGGGCTCGCCTCCACGGAGCTCTACACCCCGTGACCTGAAGCGAGACGGGCTGGAGACCGTGAAGGCCTCCAGCCCGTTGCTGTGTTGGACGTCCGTCGCGATGAGGACGTCGAGCGGCAGGAGCCCCAGCGAGGGGACTTCACGAACCTGCTGGAGTACGGCGCCGCGCACACTGCGTGGGAGCGCAAGCTGCTGATGCTCGTGGAGGCGGCGGGTGAAGACTACCTCGCCGACATCAAGAAGCAGGCGCAGGAAACCCCGACCGGCAATGCCATCGTCGACGCCGCGCGCGAGGCCGGCGTGGAGGTCGTGGTCCTCCCGGATGATGAGTACGCCCGCCGCTACCCGAACTCCGACGGAGTCACCGACGGCGGCGTCGTCTATGTCCCGACCCGGTCGATTGACAACGCGTCGGACCCGGAGAACGTGGACGTGGTCGTCCATGAGTACGTGCACGCGCTCCTTGGGGGGAAGCTGGACCCGAACCAACCCCCATTGCTGCGGCCGTTGCTGGTGGCGCAAGCCTTCGAGGAGCTGGGGCTTCCTCCCGAGGCGGGCCTGGAGATCGCCCGACAGACGAGCGGCTGGGAGGACAACGTCGCGGTCGAGCACGTGGTGACCGCCTACGTCACTCGCAGGATGGAGCGCGAGCGGGAGGGATGCCCGCCAGAGTCGCCCGCGGAGGAGGCCGCCGCCATCCAGCGCATCTCCGACCGTGAGCTGGCGCTACACCTCCAGCGTGCCAGTGGCGGGGCTTCACCGCCGTCCGAAGCGGAGATCGTCGAGCAGTGGGAGAACTCGCCCACCGGTCAGCGGCACCCGCCCGAGGGCGACACCCTCGAGGAGAAGGCCGCGTGGATTGAAGCGCAGCTGCCAAGGTTCGCGGACGAGGCGTACGTGGATTGAGCAAGCAGGGTCCGCGGAAACGGATGCGTGCGCGAAGCACCCGCTGGATTTACGCTTCCTCATCGGGAGACTCCGTCAGCCCAGCCCTCCAGGCGTTATTGGCAGCCATCGCCGCCTGGATTTGTCTGGCTTTCAGACGTGAGCGGATTTCCTCCGTCATCGTGACAGCAGCCAGTTGGAAGAGGGATGCTCCATGGTGGTCGGGGAGCATTTGGCTTGGAGGCGAGTATTCCGGGGACGGCCGCCATCATCCTGGCTCTGGCCGCGGCGCGGATGTGGCACAGATGTGCGGCCCCATCAGACGCTGACATGATGTTCCCTGGAGGTCACACGTGAGGCACAGGTGGCGACAAAGGGCGTTCGCGCAGGTGGTGATGGCGGTGCTGGCGGCAGGTTGCGGCGCATCGAATGGTTCAAAGCCCCCGGATGGGCCTCCCCGCGACTGCGTTCCCTCCGGCGGAGCCACAGGCGCCCCCGGAACCATCGAGGAGGCGGTGGCGCTCATCAACTCCCTGCCCCGCCCCACTTCCGTGGCCTGCCTCGTGGAGAGTCTGGACCGGCCCCTGCGGCTGAGTGCCACGGAGAGCGAATTCAGCGCGCAACCCGCGCATGGTCGGCGCAGCCCTCGCATCTTCCTGTTCTCGGGCCCCCTCATCCTCTCGGTCGTTCCTGACGGCCCAGGAGCGGAGGTCGTCGAGTTCAGCCAGCTCGACGCCTCCGGCCGCTCCATCAAGGGAGAACTGGCCTTCCCCATCGAAGCCGAGGTGCCCCCCGAGGCTCCCTACACGAAGGTCATGTTCCAGTCCGACCTCACCGTCTGCGCGTTCTGTCACGCGGACGAGAAGCCCGCATATCGCGTGGGTAACGCGTGGGCCTACTCCTCCCAGGCGCTTCGCCCGGTGAGTTCCTCGCTCGTCCCGCTCGAAGAGCTCCGGCGGGAAGCCTCCACCTGCGACACCTCCGTCGAGCCCGAGCGCTGCCGACTCCTTCAAGAGCTCTTCGAGCACGGCTTGCCACGCGCTCACGCCTTTCCCTCGTCACTCCCGACCTTCCCCTGATTCATGCCCCAAAAGCAGCCCCGGTGCGCCTTATTGGAAGGCTTTCCCTGCATTCCAATACGCACCCCCATGCCAACAACAGGCAGGGGCTGGAGCGGCGATGCCGCCATGGGGCGCATGACGCGCTGGCGCTGGAGCGACTGTCGCGGATGGAGGATGACCGCCTCGCGTGCCGGATGAAGCACCGGCTGCCCGACGGCACCACGCGCCTCTTCTTCACCGGGCTGGAGCGCCTCCGGCGTCTGGCGTCGCCGCAGCCTCCGCCTCGGACAAACCTCACAAGGTTCCACGGCACTTTCGCGCCAAGCGCGAAAGTGCGACCATTTCCCCTCCCTCAAGCGGAGGGAGGCCGAGCGGGAGCTCGGGCTGCCGAAGCGCGCCTGATAGCCGCCCGCGATGTGCTCCTCCACGGCGAAAACCGCAGGGCAGACCACTTGCTTGTAGAGCGCGTTGGGCTGTGACTCCTCAATGCCGGCGGGGAAGCCCCCGACGCAGCTCTGCAGGTCCTCCCACATGGCCGACCCTGTATTCACATCCCGGCCCAGTGCGCGCGCGGTCCAGGTCGGCCTGGAGGACACGAAGAATGTGTCACCGGATTGGGCCCTGAAGCATCCCCTCATCTAAATCAGATAAGTCCGAAGGTTTCTCGGAAGACGGCGTGCTCGCGAACGAGTTGCGCGAATCGCTCCACCAACGGGCGGAGTCGTTCATCGCTCATGCGCGGCATGGC
>NZ_RAWC01000170.1:0-19958 GCF_003611685.1 Corallococcus sp. CA049B
GCATCGGAGCGGGCGCGGCGGCGAGCGGAGGGGTGATGATGAGCGGCTGGGACGCGCTGGGAACCGGCGCGGTCACCACGACGGACTGGGGCGCGGGCGCCGGCGGCAGCCCGATGAAGGTCTCCCGGCGTCCTTCCGCCGGGCCCTCCTGGCGCACCGCCGGCTGGGGCTGCGGCGTCGCGATGGGCGGCGGCGCGGCGGCCTGCATCTGGGTCGCGACCTGCCCCAGGTCCAGCGCCGGCATGGCCACGCGGTGCGTGCGCGACGGCGGCACCGGCGGCGGCCCCACCTGGGACTGGGCGGAGGCCCCGGCCGCGGAGGACGGGTCCACCTCCGCCTCGTCCAGGAGCAGCTCCGGCGGCGGCGGCGGGACGCTCATCGGTTCGTCCTCGTCCAGCGGACGGCCGATGTGCGTGGCGTCCTCCGTCGGCAGGAGCTGATCCGCGAAGAAGTCGTCGACCTCCGACGCGAACCGGTCCTGCAGGTCCCCCTCCACCACCCGCTCACCCTGTTCGGTGAGCTTCAGCTGGGCCTCGCGGTCCATGGCGATGTAGTGGAACTTGCGCAGGAAGAAGAAGTAGCTGTCGAACTCCAGCGAGACGGACGGCTCGAGGGCGGCCTTCACGTCGGCCAGCTTGTTCGAGCGTCCCAGGCGGCCGTTCTCCCGCAGATTCTGCAGGATGAGCAGCGCCTCGCCACTGACGGTGTCACGATGGATTGCGGGCTTCGTCATGGGTGCGCGGACTCTACGCGGCACCCGCCCGGCGCTTCAACGTCTGCCGCGTCGAAGAAAGCCGGGGGCCTACCGGATGCGCAGGAGCTGCTTCACCGTCTCCAGCACTTCCACGAACCGCACGGGCTTGCGCAGGTAGATGTCCACCCCCAGCTGCATCGCCCGCTCCTGGGCCTCCTTGCCACCCGCGGAGATCGCGATGACCGGGATGCCCTTGAGCTCCTCCTCCTCCCGGATGCGCTCCACCAGGGCGAAGCCGTCCATCACCGGCATGTAGAGGTCCAGCATCACCAGGCTGAAGCGGTCCTCGCGCAGCCGCAGCAGGGCGTGGTGCCCGTCCGGGGCGAAGTGGACCTCCAGCGGCACCTTCCCGTGCAGATCGTTGCTCGCGAGCTTCTTCAGCACGTAGCTGTACATCTCGATGATGTGCGGGTTGTCCTCGACGATGAGCACACGGAACCCGTCCTGCTCCGAGGGGGTCACCGCGCTGTCGTTGGGTCCCGCCGCACTCAAGATGTCACCCAGTCGCCGCCGGTCCTGCTCGCTCTCCACACGGATGCCCACGCCGCCCGGCTGATCGGGCGCGGCGATGCGCACCCACGCCACCGTCCCGCCGACTTCTACCGGATCCAGCAGTCCCGGGAAAGAAAGAGCAAGCCGCAGCTCGTCCCCCACCGCGAAGAGCTGCTCCGTCTGGACGAAGAACCCTCCGGCGGAGAGGTTTTCCGTCACGTCCCGGAGCGGGCGGCCATGGGCGTAGTCCACCCGGAGGATGGTGGGGATACGAGGGTGCTGCCGCTGGTCCGCAGGGTCCAGGCTCATAACAAGGGGTTGAAATCGCTCGGTAATTTGCTGAGGGCGGCCCAGTCTACCGCCGAGGGTTTATGTTGACAACGAAGCCGTTGGAGCAATACGTACCGGCCCGCCATGGCGGAGCCCCTGTTCACTCCTGAAGAGCAGAAGAAGTTCGACGCGGGGATCGCGGAAATCCTCTCGCACTACCCCTCTGATCGCAAAAGCGCCGGCATGCTTCCCGCGCTGCGCCTGCTGCAGGACATCAAGGGGTGGTTGCCTCCTGATGGTCTGCGGCTGGTGGCGAAGAGCCTGGAAGTCACGCCGGAGCGCGCCTACGAGGTCGCCAGCTTCTACGTGATGTACCACCTCAAGAAGCCGGGCAAGTACGTCATCGACGTCTGCACGAACCTGTCCTGCTCGCTGTGGGGCGCGGAGAAGATGCTCGCGTACCTGGAGCAGAAGCTGGGCCTGACCGCCGGGGAGACGAACGACAAGTTCACCCTGCGCGAGACGGAGTGCCTGGCGTCCTGCGGGACGGCGCCCTGCCTGCAGATCAACGAGGATCACCACGAGAGCCTGACCCAGGCGAAGCTGGACGCCATCCTGGCCCGGCTGTCGTGAGTCGCCCCTCCTCCCCTTCGCTTTCCTAGGACGTTCATCCATGGCCTCTACGGCAAAGACGGTCGAAGCCGTCATCTCGGCGGCCTGGGGCAAGCCCCAGTCCTGGACCCTGGACAGCTACCGCTCGCGCGGCGGCTATGACGGGCTCAAGCGCGCGCTCACGATGGAGCCCGCCGCCATCATCGACGAGGTGAAGAAGTCCAACCTCCGAGGCCGCGGCGGCGCGGGCTTCCCCACGGGCATGAAGTGGAGCTTCGTCCCCAAGGACAGCCCCAAGCCCAAGTACCTGGCCGTCAACGGCGACGAGTCCGAGCCGGGCACCTTCAAGGACCGCTACATCCTGGAGAACGACCCGCACATGATGCTGGAGGGCATCGCCATCGCGGCGTACGCGCTGGGCGTGCACACCTGCTACGTGTACCTGCGCGGCGAGTTCAAGTTCCAGGCGGAGCGCACCCAGGCGGCCATCGACGAAGCCTACAAGGCCGGCATCTTCGGCAAGTCGCTGATGGGCAAGGACGGCTTCGCGCTCGACTGCTTCCTGGTCCGTGGCGCGGGCGCGTACATCTGCGGCGAGGAGACGGCGCTCCTGGAGTCCCTGGAGGGCAAGAAGGGCTGGCCCCGCCTGAAGCCCCCCTTCCCCGCGGTGGTGGGCCTCTTCGGCTGCCCCACGGTGGTGAACAACGTGGAGACGCTCGCCAGCGTGCCCCCCATCCTCGCCAAGGGCGCGGACTGGTACGCGAAGCTGGGCACGGAGAAGTCGGGCGGCACGCACCTGGTGTGCCTGTCCGGCTCCGTGAACCGCCCCGGCGTCTACGAGGTGGGGATGCACACCACCATCCTGGAGCTGATCCACGACGACAAGTACGGCCAGGGCATGCCCAAGGGCCGCAAGGTCAAGGCGGTCATCCCGGGCGGCTCCTCGGCGCCGGTGCTGGGCGCGGACGAGCTGGACGTGGCGCTGGAGTTCGAGGCGCTGAAGATGAAGCAGACGATGGCCGGCTCCGGCGGCGTCATCGTGATGGACGACGCCACCTGCATGGTGCGCAGCCTCTGGCGCGTGGCCCGCTTCTACGCGGAGGAGTCCTGCGGCCAGTGCACCCCGTGCCGCGAGGGCACGCCGTGGCAGACGCGCCTCCTGCGCAAGATCGAGGAAGGCCGCGCGGAGATGAGCGACATCGACATGCTGTCGAACGTCGCCTCCTCCATCGCGCCCTACCCCCCCATCGGCCTGGGCAACACCATCTGCGCGCTGGGTGACGCGGCGGCGCTGCCCACGCACTCCTTCCTCATGCGGTTCCGGGACGAGTTCGAGGCTCACGTACGGGAGCACCGCTGCCCGTACGGTGACCACCCCTGGGGTTCCTTCGGAGACTGGTCTTGAACATCGAATTGGTCCTCTTCGGCGTCTTCGCCGTCATGACGCTGCTGTCGGCGGGGCTGGTCATCACCGCGCGGAGCCCCATCAACTCCGCCATGGCCCTGGTGTCGACGTTCTTCTTCCTGGCCGGCATCTACGTGCTGCTCTGGGCGCACACGGTGGCCGCCGTGCAGGTGCTCGTGTACGCGGGCGCCATCATGGTGCTCTTCCTGTTCGTCATCATGCTGCTCAACCTGGGTGACGCCCCCCACCGCGGCAAGCCCACGGCGACGCGGCTCCTGGGTGGCGCCTCCGCGGTGGGCCTGCTGGCCGTGCTGGCCGTGACGCTGGGCCGGATGGACGCGCAGCCCGCGCAGCTGGACGCGAAGGGCCAGGCGGCGTTCGGCACCATGGCGGCCATCGGCGAGACCATCTTCACCACCTGGCTGCTGCCCTTCGAAGCGGTCAGCCTGCTCCTGCTGGTGGCCATGGTGGGCGCGGTGGTGGTGGCCAAGTCCCGCATCTGACCCTCGCGACCTTCCGGACAACCCAATGGTCCCCATCACCTACTATCTCCTGCTGGCCGCGGCCCTCTTCTGCATGGGCATGTTCGGCGTGCTGGTGCGCACCAACGCGCTGGTCGTCTTCATGTGCGTGGAGCTGATGCTCAACGCGGTCAACCTCACGTTCCTGGCCTTCGCGCGCATGCACGGCGAAGGCACCGGCCACGTGTCCGCCTTCTTCGTCATCGCCGTGGCGGCCGCGGAAGCGGCCATCGGTCTGGCCATCGTCATCGCGGTCTTCCGCAGCCGCGGGTCCGTGAACGTCGACGACATCCGGACGATGAAGCACTAACGCCCCGTCACCCCTGAGCACACCCATGGACGGATCCCTCGTCGAGTTCTTCAGAACCGCACCCATCCCCCCGGAGGTGTTTTCGCCCTCGCTGGGGTTGATCATCCTGCTGCCGCTGCTGGGCGCGTTCGTGTGCGGCGTGTTCGGCAAGTGGCTGGGCCGGGCGAACGTGCACCTGGTGGCGTGCTCCGCCATCGCCGGCGCCTTCGTGCTGAGCCTGCTGGCCTTCTGGGCCACCAGCGACGCGGCCGGCGGGCGCGTGGTGAGCATGGCCAACCCGTTCGGCATCGAGCGGGACACCATCCGCTACGCCATCGCGTACGACTACGGGACGTGGTTCGCCGCCGGTGACTTCCGGGTGAACTTCGGCCTGCTGGTGGACCACCTGTCGGGCATCCTGCTGCTCATCATCACGGGCGTCGGCTTCCTCATCCACCTGTACTCCACCAGCTACATGGAGCACGACGATGGGTACTGGCGCTTCTTCGCGTACCTGAACCTCTTCGTCGCCGCGATGCTCACGCTGGTGATGGCCGACAACCTGGTCCTGCTCTTCGTGGGCTGGGAGGGCGTCGGTATGGCCAGCTACCTGCTCATCGGCTTCTGGTACACGGACAGCGCGAAGGCGTGGGCGGGCCGCAAGGCGTTCGTCACCAACCGCATCGGTGACTTCGCGTTCCTCATCGCCACGTTCCTGCTCATCCTCACGGTGGGCGCCTTCAACCGCCAGGCGGACGCGCGGGACTACAACGCGGCGTCCACGTCGCGCGCCCGCTACGAGCAGGGCATCTCCCAGAAGGGCCCCGTCACCTTCAAGGGCCTGGAGAAGCTGGCCCTGGCCCTGCCGGAAGGCACGGGCGGCGCGGTGTCCCTGGCCACGCCCATCGAGTCCGGGCCGCTGGCGGGCTACACCTTCGGCGGCGTGATGACGTCCATCATGCTGCTGTTCCTCCTGGGCGCCGCGGGCAAGAGCGCGCAGCTGCCGCTCTACGTCTGGCTGCCGGACGCGATGGCCGGCCCGACGCCGGTCTCCGCGCTCATCCACGCCGCCACGATGGTGACCGCGGGCGTGTACCTGTTCTGCCGCATGAGCGCGCTGCTCGTGCTGTCCCCCACCGCCATGGCGACCATCGCCATCGTGGGCGCGCTCACGTCGCTCCTGGCGGCGCTCATCGCGTTCGCGCAGGACGACATCAAGAAGGTGCTCGCCTACTCCACGGTGTCCCAGCTGGGCATCATGTTCATGGGCGTGGGCATGGGCGTCTTCTGGGCCGCCGCCATGCACCTGATGACGCACGCGTTCTTCAAGGCCTGCCTCTTCCTGGGCGCCGGCAGCGTGATGCACGGCAACGGGGACGAGACGGACATCAAGAAGCTGGGCGGCCTGTGGAAGGAGATGAAGTGGACGCACGCCACGTTCCTCATCTCCACGCTGGCCATCACGGGCATCTTCCCCATCATGTCCGGCTTCTTCTCCAAGGACGCCATCTTCCACGGCGTGCACCACAACCACCTGCACGGCCTGGAGTGGGTGTCCGGCTTCGTCTACGCGCTGGGCCTGCTCATCACCGCGTCCACGGCGTTCTACATGTCGCGCGTCTACCTGCTGACCTTCACGGGCAAGCGGTCCCCGGAGGCGAAGCTGGCGCACGCCCATGAGAGCGCGTGGCACATGACGCTGCCGCTGGTCATCCTGGCGTTCCTGGCCTTCATCACGTTCGTCTACGCCCTGCCCCTGATGCCCCGCACGGGCGGCGGGACGCAGCCGGTGTTCGAGAACTTCCTGTCCCCCGTGCTGCGCCCGGCGGAGACGGTGGCCCGCGTGGCCAAGACGGTGCAGCTGGACACCAGCGTGCCTGGCGTCGGGGACTACGCCTTCGCGTGGATGTGGGCGCTGGCCGGCGGCGCGGCCGCGGCGTTCGCCTACCTGAAGTTCTTCCCCTCGCGCGTGGGCCAGCCGGTGCCGGCGTTCGCCCGCGCGGTGCGCCGCACGGCGCTCAACAAGTTCTACGTGGATGAGCTCTACGAGTTCACCATCATCCGGCCGGTGAAGTTCGTGGCCTTCATCCTCTTCCGCGTGGTGGACGCGCTCGTCATCGACACGGTGCTGGTGCGTGGCACCGCGTACGTCACGGAGAAGGTGGGCCTCGGGCTGCGCCGGCTCCAGACGGGTGACGCGCAGGCCTACGCCGCCATCATGGCGCTCGCCATCCTGGGCGGCGCGGTCTACGCCCTCGTGCAGGTGCTTTCATGAGCTTCTTCGACACCCACCTGTTGAACGTCGTCATCTACCTGCCGCTCGTGTTCGCGGCGCTGGTGCTCGCGCTGCCCGCGTCTGAACACGGGCAGGTCCGCACCATCACCTTCGTGGGCATGCTGCTGGACCTGGTGTTCGGCGTCTGGGCGTACTTCCGCTTCGACCCGTCCGGCGCCGAGTTCCAGATGGAGTACCGCGTCCCGTGGTTCCAGCAGTTCGGGATGAGCTACCACCTGGGCGTGGACGGCCTGGCCGTGAGCCTGCTGCTCCTGACGGTGTTCCTGGGCCCGCTGGTGGTGCTCGCCTCCACCACGTACATCCAGCACCGCATCAAGGAGTTCCACCTGGCGCTGCTGGTGCTCCAGACGACGATGCTGGGCGCGCTGGCGTCCATGGACGTCCTGCTCTTCTACATCTTCTTCGAGGCCATGCTCATCCCCATGTACCTGATGGTGGGGGTGTGGGGCGCCGAGGACCGCCGCATGGCGGCGGTGAAGTTCTTCCTCTACACGCTGGTCGGCTCGCTGCTGATGCTGGTGGCCATCGTGGCCGTGTACTTCATCAGCGGCGGCCCGGGCGTGCGCTCGTTCGACTACGGCACGCTCTACAACAACCTGCTCGCCGCCAATCAGCAGCTGGCCGCGTGCGCCAGCGGGCCGGAGGGCGCGTGCGCGGGCCTCACGGGCCTGGCCGCCACGCTGCACACCTATGGGCCGTGGATGTTCGCCGCGTTCGCGCTGGCGTTCGCCATCAAGGTCCCCATGTGGCCGGTGCACACCTGGTTGCCGGACGCGCACGTGCAGGCGCCGGTGGCGGGCTCCATGATCCTGGCCGGCGTGATGCTGAAGATGGGCACCTACGGCTTCTGGCGCTTCGCGATCCCGCTCTTCCCCGTGGCGGCGCACGCGGCCCGTCCGTTCCTCGCGGTGCTGGCCGTGATTGGCATCGTGTACGGCGCGCTGATGTGCCTGGCGCAGCGGGACATCAAGAAGCTCATCGCGTACTCGTCCGTCAGCCACCTGGGCTACTGCATGCTGGGCCTGCTCGCCGTCACCGGTGAGGGCGCCACGGGCAGCGCGTACCAGATGCTCAACCACGGCATCTCCACGGGCGCGCTGTTCCTCCTGTTCGGCTTCCTCTACGAGCGCCGCCACACGCGCCTGATGTCGGACTACGGCGGCATCGCCAAGGTGATGCCGGTGTTCACCGCGGCGTTCGTCATCATCACCTTCTCGTCGGTGGCGGTGCCGGGCACCAACGGCTTCATCGGCGAGTTCCTGGTGCTGATGGGCACGTTCAAGAGCACCCTGCCCCTGGGCTTCGGCGCGTTCGCCACGCTGGGCGTCATCCTGGGCGCGGCGTACATGCTGTGGATGGTGCAGAAGGTGTTCTTCGGCAGCATCACGCACCGGGAGAACCAGCACCTGCGCGACATGAACCTGCGCGAGATGCTCACCACGGCCCCCTTCATCGTGCTGGTGGCGGTGATGGGCCTGATGCCGCAGCCCTTCCTGGACCGCATCGCTCCGTCCACGGACCGCTACGTGGCGCGCGCCAGCGTGGGCGCTCCGGGCGCCACCCAGGCGAAGGACGACCAGCTGCGCGTGGAGGTGATGTCCCTGCCCTCCACCGCCGCCGCGGCCCGCCCCTCCGTTCCCGCCGCGCCGCTCGCCGTCCGCGAGTAGGCCCCGAAAGACTCCATGAACCTGCCAAATCTCACCCTGGCGGATTTCCTCCCCATGCTGCCCGCCATCATCATGGTGGTGGCGGCCTCCGTCCTGCTGTTGTCGGAGGTGTTCCTCTCCGCGACGGCGTCCCGCGGCTACCAGGCGGTGCTCACCGTCGTGGCGGCGGTGGCCAGCGGCGCCGTGGCCGTGGGCCTGATGTTCGAGCCGCCGCAGGAGGTGTTCCTCGGCTTCGGCGTGCTGGACCCCTTCTCCAGCTTCCTCACCCTGGTGGTGAGCGTGGGCCTGGGGCTGGCGGCGCTGAGCGCGGTGGGCTTCCTGCGCAAGCGCGGAGCGGAGCGCGGTGAGTTCTACGCGCTGATGCTCTTCGCCTCCGCGGGCATGAGCCTGCTGGCGATGTCGTCGGAGTTCATCACCATCTTCGTCAACATCGAGGTGCTCTCCATCGCGACGTACGCGCTGACGGCGTACCTGCGCCGCGGCACGCGCCCCAGCGAGGCGGGCTTCAAGTACTTCATCCTGGGCGCCTTCTCGTCCGCCATCCTGCTGTACGGCACGGCGCTGCTGTACGGCGCCACGGGCACGACGAAGCTCAACGACATCGCGGGGCCACTGGCGCAGGCCATCCAGACGACGCCGGCGCTCGTGTACGTGGGCGCGGTGCTCATCGCCGCGGGCTTCGCGTTCAAGGTGGCGGCCGTGCCGTTCCACATGTGGACGCCGGACGTGTACGAGGGCGCCCCCACCCCGGTGACGGCCCTCATGAGCGCGGGCGTGAAGGCGGCGGCGTTCGCGTCGCTGGTGCGCGTGTTCGTCACGGTGGGCAAGGGCATGGACCCCAAGCTGCCGCTGATGCTCTTCGCCACGCTGGCGCTGCTCACGATGATCGCCGGCAACCTGATGGCGATTCCGCAGCGCAACGTGAAGCGCATGCTGGCGTACTCCTCCATCGCGCACGCGGGCTACCTGCTGCTGGGCGTGGCGGCGCTGTTCGTCGCGGCCCCGGGTGAGAGCTTCCGCCTGCTGTCCGCGTCCTCGCTGTCCGGTGGCACGCCGCTGGACGTGGCGCGCTCGGACGCGCTGCGCGGCATCCTCTACTACCTGCTGGCGTACACCTTCAGCGCGGCGGGCGCCTTCGCCATGGTCTCCGCGCTGGAGCGCCGCGAGGACGAGGAGAAGGGAACCGCGTGGGACCTGGAGCGCTTCGCGGGCCTCGCGCAGCGCCGTCCGGGTTGGGCGTTCGCCATGGCGGCCTTCATGCTGTCCCTGGGCGGCATCCCCCCCACCGTGGGCTTCATGAGCAAGCTGCTCATCTTCCAGGCCGCCATCGACGTGGGCCTCGTGGGCCTCACGGTGGTCGCGGTGCTCAGCAGCGCGGCGGGCGCGTATTACTACCTGCGCGTCGTGGTCTACATGTTCATGCACCCCGTCCCTGAAGGCGCGCAGCCGCTGGAGCGCAACTGGGGCACGGAGGCCGCGCTCGTCATCGCCACCGTCGCCGTGGTGCTGCTGGGCATCCTCCCCGGCCACGTCACCGACTGGCTGGCCCAGGCCGGCACGCTGTTCGGTCAGTAGCCTTCCGCCGGCAGCTCGCGGCACCCGACGCCCGCCTCGGCCCCTGGCCCTGGCGGGCGTTGTCGTTGCGGGCATGGCTCACGGCGTCATGGCCGCGGGGCATTGCAGAAGTGAAATGGCTCCGCGCCGCGTCACGCGGGCGGCTGCGACGCCGAGGACGATGCGGGGAGCGGAAAAGAAGGCGGCCCGGCACCCGTGAGGGTGTCGGGCCGCGGGTCTTCTCAAGGTAACGCACCGGAAGTGCTGAAAGGGTGGGGGGGAACCACTTTCAGCCTCGCTTCGATGCGTCCCGAGCTAACCCTTTAGCAGGCGCCATGCCAGCGCCCGTTTGGAACGGAACTCTAGAGTTCTCAGGCACTTGGACGACCGGGCAACACTCCCACCCCCGCCCTTCTCCATTGCAGCCCTGAAATCGCGTTTCAGGGATGAAAACAGTCAACGAATTCAGGAGGTTGGTTTTTTCATCCCTGAACGGGGCTGATTTCGGATCTGAACTCGCACCGGGAGGCGGGTGCGAGTTCGCTGGCAGGCTATTCGCGGGCACCGGCGGGGGGCCGCAGGTTGAGACGCTTCATCTTCCGCCACAGCGTGGTGGAGGAGACGCCCAGCTCGTCCGCCACGCGGGCCAGGTCCACGCCGTGGCGCTCCAGGGCCTGGACGATGGCCCGGCGCTCCGCGTCCTCCACCACCGCCGCCAGCGTGGGGCCTCCGGCCTCCGCGCTCGTGGGCCGCGCGATGTCGGTGGGGGGCAGGCCGGTGGCCTCGGGCAGGGGCATGGCGGTGGTGGCGGCGAGCACGCGGCCCTGGGGGCGCAGCGGGAAGTCCTCGGGGAGCAGCTCGTCCCCCTCGGCGAGCGCGGCGGCCTGCTCCACCAGGTTCTCCAGCTCGCGCACGTTGCCGGGGAAGCTGTAGGTCATCAGGTGCTCCACGGCAGTGGCGGACAGGCGCCGGGTCCGGGGGCTGCGGGCGTTGGCGCGGTCCAGGAAGTGCTGCGCGAGCGCGGGCACGTCCTCCAGGCGCTCGCGCAGCGGGGGCACGCGCAGGAGCACCACGTTGAGGCGGTAGTAGAGGTCCTGGCGGAAGCGCTTCTCCTTCACCTCCAGCTCGATGTCGCGGTTGGTGGCCGCGGCGATGCGGACGTCCACGCGCAGCGCGGTGGACTCGCCCACGCGGCGCACCTCGCCGTCCTGGAGCGTGCGCAGGAGCTTGGACTGGAAGGTGGGGCTCGTCTCCGTCACCTCGTCGATGAAGAGCGTGCCGTTGTCCGCCTCCTCGAAGAGGCCCCGGCGCGTCTTCACCGCGCCGGTGAAGGCGCCCTTGGCGTGGCCGAAGAGCTCGCTCTCCAGCAGCGTCTCGCTGATGGCCGCGCAGTTGACGGGCACGAAGGGCTGCCTGCTGCGGCGGCTGTGCGCGTGGAGGGCGCGGGCCACCAGCTCCTTGCCCGTGCCGCTCTCGCCCTGGATGAGGACGGTGGCGTCGCTCTGGGCCACGCGCAACAGGCGCGTGGTGAGCTCGCGCATGGCCTGGCTGCGGCCCACCAGCGCGGACAGGCCGTGGCGCTCGTTGAACTCCGTGGCCAGGTTGTCCACCGCCGCCTGGAGCCTGGCGCGCTCCAGGGCGCGCTCCACGCGGTAGCGCAGCTCGCCTTCCTTGAAGGGCTTGGTGACGTAGTCGTAGGCCCCCAGGCGCATGGCCTCCACCGCGCTGTCAATGGAGCCGAAGGCCGTCATCATGATGACCTGGAGGCGCGAGGCCACCTCCAGCGCGCGCTTGAGCAGCGTGAGCCCGTCCATGGGCTCCATCTTCAGGTCCGTGAGGAGCAGGTCCACGCGCTCCTGCGCGAGCATGCCCAGGGCCTCCTCGCCGGTGGCGGCTTCTTTGACGGTGTAGCCCTCCGCGCGCAGGAGCAGGGCGGTGGTGGCGCGCATGTTGCGCTGGTCGTCCACCACGAGGATGCGGCCTCGGGGAACCGGAGTGGTCGCGTCGGTCATGAGAGGGACTGGGGCTGCGTGAGCGGCAGCCAGAAGGTGAAGGTGGTTCCGCGTCCGGGGGCGCTCTCCACGGCGATTTCGCCGCGGTGCTCCTCCAGGATGCGCTTCACCACCGCCAGCCCCAGGCCGGTGCCCTGGGCCTTGGTGGTGAAGAAGGGTTCGAAGACGCGGTGGAGCAGCTCCGCCGGGATACCCGGCCCCTGGTCCATCACGTCGATGCGCAGCTGCTCCCGGCCTCCATGCGTGTCCCGGCGCCCGCGCACCCGGACCTCGCCGCCCTGGGGCATGGCCTGGATGGCGTTGACGGCCACGTTGAACAGGGCCTGGCGGATCTGCCGCCGGTCCATGGGCACCGTGGAGAGGCCGGGCTCCACCTCCACGGAGATGTACACCGGGCGCTCCGTGAGGGCCTGGGCCCGCGCGGCCTCGAAGGCGTCCTGGAGCACGCGCAGGAGGTCCTCCGGCTGGAGCACCGGGTTGCGCGGGCGGGTGAAGTCCAGCAGGTCCGCCACCATGCGGTTGAGGCGGTCGCTCTCCTCCGCGACGATGTCCAGCAGCATGGCCGTGTCCCCCCCGGGGTTCATGATGCGCCGGAGCGTGGCCACCGCGTTGAAGATGACGCCCAGCGGGTTGCGGACCTCGTGGGCGACGATGGCGGACAGCTCGCCCAGCGCGGCGAAGCGCTCGCGCTTCACCATCTCCGCGCGGGTGGCGGCCAGCTCCGCGTAGCTGGCCCACAGCGACTCGTAGAGGCGCGCGTTGGCGATGGACAGCGCCAGCTGGCCGCACGTCGCCTCCGCCAGCTCAATCAACTCCGGGCCAAAGGGGCGCGGGCCGCGCACGTCGTCCACCAGCACCACGCCGATGAGCTCCTCGCGCGACGTCAGCGGCAGGCCCAGGAGCGCCTTCTCCCCCAGCCGGTCGATGAGCACCGCGCTCACGGAGGTGCTCGCGGACGTCAGGTCCTCCACCGCGATGGGCTTGCGCTCCAGCGCCACGCGCGCGGCCAGGTCGTCGCTGTCCAGCGGCACCACCACCGTGCGGAACAGGTCGCGGTGGGCCGCTGACGCCGCCGCGCCGCGCAGCACCTTGGCCTGTTCGTCGTAGAGCAGGATGAAGCAGTTGGACACGTCCAACAGGTGCACCAGGAAGTCGGACGCGACGTCCAGGATGCTCGCCGTCTCCAGCACGCCGGACGTGGTGCGCGCCAGGTCCAGCAGCAGGCGCGTCTCCGTGAGCTGGCGCGCGGACTCGGCGCGGAGGCGGCGCTGCTCCAGGAGCGTCACCAGCAGCTCCGCGAGCGTGGACAGGAGCCGCGCGTCGCGCTCGTCGAAGGGGCGCTCCTTCGCGCGCAGCGCCTGCACCACGCCCACGCTCTCACCGCCGCGGGTGAGCCGCGCCGCCGTCCCGCTGCCCAGGCGGCCCTGGGACAGCGTCTCCAGCGCGCGCCCCTGCGCCTCCGAGGACAGCACGCCCCCGTCCTCCCGCAGCGACGCGGCCAGCAGCACGCCGGTGGCCCGCACGGCGTCCGCGTCACTCCCCTCCTCCAGCCCCACGTGGGCACAGAGGCGGGGGGCCTGCCCCTGTCCGGAGACGACGTGCAGCGCCACCGCGCGGGCCTGGAGCAGCTCCGCCACGCGCGCGAGGAACGTCTCCGGCGTCGGGGGCACGGGCTGCGCCACGAAGCGCGCCATCTCCGCCACCGACTCCACCTCCCAGCGGCTGCGCGCGCCGTCCGCCTGGAGGTGGGCGTCCGCGAGCGCCGCGCCCACCACCTTCGCGAACAGCGTCAGCACCGAGCCGTGCCGGGGCGCCACCCACGGGCCCGCCACCCAGAGCACCTCCGACTGGGGCCCGCCCACCGGCAGGTACGCGTGCGTGGGCTGCGCCTGGTCCGCGCCGCCGAACACCGGGCGCCCGTCCGACAGCGCCTCCAGCGCCAGGTGCGTGTCCGCCGGCAGGGACACGCCGTCGCGCACCAGCCACCGCGTGCCGTCCCAGCGCAACAGCCGCGCCCGGAAGCCCGCGGCCTCCAGGCCGGCCAGCGCCACGCGCCGCACGCCCTCCTCCGAGCGCGCGGACACCAGCCCCGCGGTCGTGTCCACCAGCCGCTCCGCCACCGCCAGCTCCCGGGGGCGCTCCGCCGTCACCATGCAGCTGAGCAGCAGCGCGAAGCGTCCATCCTCCATCCGCAGGGGGCTGGCCTGCGCGAAGACCTCGCCCGACACGCCGTGGACGCTGAGCACCTTGTACAGGTGCGGACGTCCGTCCAGCGGCGCGCCGCTGGCCAGCCGCTGGAAGCGGGCCCCCATCCGGCTGCGGTCCTCCGGCTGGATGAAGTCCAGGATGGAGCGGCCCTCCACCTGCTCCAGGGGCAGGCCCAACAGCCGCGCGTAGGCGGCGTTGGCCACCCAGACGCGCCCCTCCCCCTCCAGCACCAGCATGGGCTGGGCGAAGGGCTCCACCAGGGCGCGCACCTCCTGCTCGTTGTAGGCCTTGGAACTCATCCGCGACGCAGCACCCGTTTGTCCCCCACCCGCAGCGTCACCTTCTCCCGGTCGAAGTACTCCGACAGCGGGATGGTGAACTTGCGGCTCTGGCCCACCAGCTCCTTGAAGCCCTGCGTGGAAATCTCCTTCTGCTCCTTCAAATACGTCACCAGCCGCCCGCGAAGGTCCTCCAGCGCGCCCGCGTCGAAGCACAGCTCCTCGCTCACCCGCACGCCAGTGCCCGACGACACCAGCACCTTCAACAGCTCCTGCAGCTTCGCGGGCGCGAGCCCCAGCTTCCGCGACAGCTCCGTGACGGTGGGCGGCGCGAGCCCCGCCGCGGACAGCTCCGCGGACAGGCGCGTGCGCGCGGCCTCGTCGCCCAGCGTGAGCGTACGGCCCCGGCCCTTGAGGCGCACCAGGTCCTTCTCCGCCTCCACGCCGCCGGAGTCCACCAGCGCCTGCACCACGCGCTGGAACAGGCGCACGTCCAGTTGGGCGGAGAGCCGCTGACGGAGCTCCTCGCGGGACAGGCCCTCGCGCATGGGTTCGCGCTCGTGGAACGCGGCGAGCAGCGCGAGCGAGCGCTGGCGCAGGCCCTCGAACACGTCCTGCGCCACGTAGAGCCGCCGGTCGCGGTCCACCAGCAGCACCTGCCCCTTCGCGCCCGAAAGCTCCAGCGTGCGCGTGAGCGCCTTGGGCGAAAGCCCCGAGCGGCCGAACAGCTCCGTCTGCGTGAGCCCCGCGTAGCCCGCCTGCCGGAGGAGCCACCCCACCTGCCCGGCCGCGTCCGCCTCCAACAGCGGACGCACCACCGACGACGCGCCCTTGCGCCGGCGCGGCGGCGTGATGGAGAGCACCCGTCCCCCGGCCACCGTGGCGCCCCGTCCCGGCAGCGCGCGCGAGCCGCGCAGGATGAAGCGCTGGCCCACGAGCGCGCCCACCGGCGACTCCAGCCGCAGCTGCGCGAGCCCCGTCTCTCCCGGCGAAAGCGACTCCAAATCCAGCAGCGCCACCGTGGCCTCCACCTGCGCGGTGCCCAGGTGCAGCAGCAGCTTGCGGCGCCTGGGCAGCGGGGCTTCCGCGGCGGGCAGCAGCGTCAGCTCCACGTCCAGCATGGACGTCTCCGGCAGCTCGCCCGCGCGCGTGAGCACCATGCCCCGGTGCACGTCCTCCGTCTGCACGTCCGCCACGTTCACCGCCGCGCGCTGCCCCGCCTCCACGCGCGCCACCGGCTGGCCGTGCACCTGCACGCCGCGGACGCGGAAGGGGCCTGTCCGCGCGCCGGCCACCGAGGGGAGCAGCGACACCGCGTCGTCCACCGCCAGCGCGCCGGACAACAGCGTGCCCGTCACCACCGTGCCGAAGCCCTTGATGGAGAAGGCCCGGTCCACGGGGAGGAACACGGGGCCCTCCGCGGGGCGCCGTGGCAGTGCGGCGCCCGCGCTCGCGAGCGCCGCCTTCAGCTCCGGCAGGCCCTGCCCCGTGCGCGAGGACACCGGCACCACGGGCGCGGTCTCCAGGAAGGTGCCGGCGGTGAGCGCGGCGAGGTCCGCCTCCACCAGCGCGCGCCAGTCGTCGCCCAGGCCCTCCAGCAGGTCCGCCTTGGTGAGCGCGACGACACCCGCCTTCACGCCGAGCAGGCGGCAGATGTCCAGGTGCTCGCGCGTCTGGGGCATGACGCCTTCGTCCGCCGCGACCACCAGCACGGCCAGGTCCACGCCGCCCGCGCCCGCGGCCATGGCCTTCACGAAGCGCTCGTGGCCGGGCACGTCCACCACGCCCGCCACCTGTCCGTCCGGCAGCGGCAGGTGCGCGAAGCCCAGCTCCAGGGTGATGCCCCGCCGCTTCTCCTCCGGGAGCCGGTCTGTGTCGGTGCCCGTCAGCGCCTTCACGAGGGACGTCTTGCCGTGGTCGATGTGCCCCGCCGTCCCGATGATCATCGCCGCGTCAACGCCCTTCGGCTGGACTTCAGGCCCCGGCCTTGTCCGGGTCGTCGTCCAGGTGCGCGTCGCCCATCACCGGCTGGTAGTCCCACGGGAAGACGAAGAGCGAGTCCGTGGACAGCCCCACGTGGTCCGGCGTGAAGCCCTCCGGCCGCGCGATGAGACACGCGGTGCGGATCTCCTTCGCGCCCACCTTCTTCGCGAGCGCCGTGGCCAGCCCCAGCGTGTCCCCGCTGGAGGCGATGTCGTCCACGATGAGCACGCGGCAGCCCTTGAGCTCCGGGGACATCTCCTCGCTCACCTGCGGCTGGCCCCGCTCCTGGGTGCGCTCGGCCTTGTCGCGGCTGCGGCGGCTGATGCGCACGGGGTAGAACCTGCAGCCGAGCGCGCCCGCGAGCGCCCCGCCCACGTACACGCCGCCGTGGGCCACGCCCACCACCGCCTGCGGCTCCCAGGCCTGACGGATGGTGCGCGCCAGCTGCTGCACCTTCCGGTCGAACTCCGCCCACGACAGCTCCACCACGCCGGTGGACTTGTGCCGGGATTGGTCGCGGCCGGTGGGTTGGCGCGGGGCCTCCACCTGGGGCGCCAGCACCATGTCATTGGGAATGGAGACGAGCTTCTCCGCCCCGTCCTTCTGGGCGGAGGAGGGCACGGAAGACTTCGGGGAAGGGTTGCGCTGGTCCTGGGACTTCGGCGGCGCTGCCCGCTTGATGGCCACGGCGAAAGCTCCGGGTGAGGTGCGGCCCCGTCATATCCCGAGCACCGCGCCCCCGCCACAACCGCCGCGCCTGCCTCCCCGGTCGGTGTGAAGCGCTGAATCATCCGCCGCGGAAGCGGATGTCTGTCTTCAAGTCAGGCGCTGCCCTCGGTGAGCATCTGCTGGATCTCCGCGCCGGGGATGACATAGCGCGTCGTGCAGAACTGGCAGGTGGCCTCCGCCTGGCCCTCCTTCTCCAGCAGGTCCTTCAGCTCCTCGCGGCCCATGGCGAGCAGCGCGAGCTTCACGCGGTCGCGGCTGCACGAACAGGTGAAGCGCAGCGGATAGCGGGACATGATCTCCAGGTCCGCCTCCGGCACCAGTGAGCGCAGGAGTGTCGCCGCCCCGTCCTGTGCGTGCGCCTGCACGGCCGTCTGGAACTGCGCCTTGAGGCGGGTGCCCAGCGCCTTGAAGGCGTCCCGGTCCCCGTCGGGCAGGGGCTGCACGAGCAGGCCCACCACGGTGGCGAGCGCATCCTCCTGGCCGTCCACCAGGCCGGGCAGCTGCGCCACCAACAGGTGCGAGGGCACCTGATCCGACTGGTGGAAGTAGCGCTCCAGGTCCGCCACCAGGTCGAAGTGCTCCAGCTCCACGGACGAGCGGTAGTACTCGCCGCCGCCCTGGTCGCGCAGCACGGACAGGAAGCCCTGGTTCCCCAGCACCGGGCGCCAGTGATAGCGCCCCTCCGAGCCGGTGTACTCCACCAGGGTGTTCTTCACGTAGCCGCGCACCACGCCGTTCGCGTCGCCGTCCACGAAGAGGCCGCGCAGGGGGCCGTCGCACTCCAGTTGCAGGTTGATGCGGGAGTCCGTGCCCTTGCGGAGCGACCCCATGAGGGCGGCGGCGGTGAGGCCCTGGGACAGGAGCGCGGCGGAGGCCGGCATGCTCTGGTGCGTGGCGCGGGCCTGGCGGGACAGGGCCCCGGTGGTGGCCAGCACCAGGCGCAGGTCCGACGCCTTCAACAATCCACTGACAAGCTCATCAGTCATAGGGCTGGTTAGCGTGCCCCACCCGTTCGCGCCCGCCAACGGAAGAGGGGCTGGAACGGGACGCCCGCCTGGCGGCCAGCAGTCAGGGCGGGGGGCTGGCATCGCCAGGGCTTATGAGTCGGTGTTCCCCGGCTGGCACGGGCGGGTGCGGAAGAAATCCAGCCCGCGTGACGGAACGGCTATAAACCGCTGGAAGGCCGTATCACCCAGGCCCTGACTTGGGCTCGCGGGGGTCCTCACCCCACCCGTCCGCGCGCCCCGCTGGAGACTCGATGAGCACCCAAGCCACCGCCGAAGCCATCACCGACCGGACGCCCCTCTTGAAGTCGCGACTGGGGTCGTTCCTCGCAGTGGTGCCCCTGAGCATCTGGGTCATCAACCATCTGTGGGACAACCTGTCCGCCTTCTACGGCGCGACGGCCTGGGAAAAGTCGGTGACGGAGTACGCGAACCCGTTCGCCCAGGCGTTCACGTTCATCATCGTCATGCTGCCGCTGCTCATCCACACGGCGTGGGGGCTGGTGCGCATCTTCACGATGAAGCCCAACAACCTCGCCTACAACAACTACGGCAACCTCAAGTACATCGTGCAGCGCGTGGCGGGCCTGGGCGTGCTCGCGTTCCTGGGCGCCCACATCTGGCTGGCCTTCCTGCAGCCGCGCCTGATGGAGGGCCACGCGGAGCCCTTCATGGATATCGCGCGGGAGATGCACTACCACGGCCCCACGCTGATGGTTTACCTGCTGGGCACGCTGGGCACCGCGTACCACCTGGCCAACGGCCTGCAGACCTTCGGCATGGGCTGGGGCATCCTCGCGAGCGACCGCTCCATGCGCCGCTTCGAGCCCATCTCCATCCTCATCTTCCTCATCCTGCTGGCCATGTCCTGGGGCGCCATCTACGCGCTCTACACGGCGGGCGCGGCGTACGGCCCGGCGGGCATGGACGTCGGCTGAAGCAGGACGGAAGCAGCGCCGGGGCCTTGAAGCCCCGGTGCCCCGGTGCTCCTGAGCCCGGAAACACGACCGGCCGCCCCTGACATCCAGGAGCGGCCGGTTCGCTTTTCAGGGGAAGGGCCCCGGGGCGTTAGAACGGGATGTCGTCGTCCGTGCCGCCGGGGTTGCCGCCCATGCCGCCACCGTCATCCATGGGAGGCGGCGGCTGGCCGTAGTCGTCACGCCCCTGCCCGTAGCCGCCGTTGCCGCCCTGCTGCTGCCGGCGCCCACCGCCACCGCCGCCGCTGTAGCCCTCACCGGCGTCACGGCCGCCGAGGAAGGTGACGGAGGTGGCGACGACCTCGGTGGTGTAGTTCTTCTTGTTCTCCTTATCCATCCACTCGCGCGTCTGCAGACGGCCTTCGACGAAGCACTGCCGTCCCTTCTTGAGGTACTCGCCGCACAGCTCCGCGAGCTTTCCCCAGACGACGATGCGGTGCCACTCGGTGCGCTCCTGCTTCTGGCCGTTCTTGTCGTTCCAGCTCTCGCTCGTCGCGATGCGGAAGTTCGCCACGGCCTGACCGCCCGGGGTGAAGCGCACTTCGGGGTCCGCCCCGAGGTTGCCGATGAGAATGACCTTGTTCACGCCTCCAGCCATGGTTCCTCCCGATACCTGACCCCTCTAGGGCCAGGAACAAACCTGCGAGGCCACACGCCCCGACAGGTCCTTCAGCCCATAGCATCCACCACTGACATTCCCCGGGCCACTAAACGGCCGGGGGTGCCCGGGACGCACGTCCACCTGCTCCCCAGGCAGGAGGCATCAAGGATTCCAAGGTGTTGGGAGGTGCCGGGAGCCGGCTGGAGAGGCAGCCCGCCCGGACGGGGACGTCCGGGCGGAAGGGTGCGGCGGTGGAGCCCTACCCGCCCGGGCGGAGGACCCCGGAGGCAGGGACCACCTTGGGCG
>NZ_RAWC01000171.1:0-19804 GCF_003611685.1 Corallococcus sp. CA049B
GTATAAGAGACAGGGACTACGCGAGCGTGGGGGACCTGGCGCGGCGGGCGCGCGTTCCCCGGCATGAGTTGACGCGGCTGGCGTTGTCGGGGGCGCTGGCGTCGCTGTGCGGGGCGCGCAGGCAGGCGCTGTGGGAGATACAAGCGCTGGGGCCGCTGGACGCGGACGATCTGTTCTTCGGCATGCCCATGGATGGCACGGCAGTGCAGTTGCCTCCCATGGGCGTCCAGGAGCGGGTGGTGGCGGATTACGACACGGTGGGGCTGTCGCTGGAGAAGCACCCCCTGGAACTGCTCCGGCCCACGTTGAAGCGGATGGGGGCGGTGACGGCGGAGGGGTTGAAGCGGGTGTCCGCGGGGCGGCCGGTGAAGGTGGGCGGGATGATGATCTGCCGGCAGATGCCGCCCACGGCGAAGGGGATCTGCTTCATCTCGCTGGAGGACGAGACGGGGATTGCCAACCTGGTGGTGCCCTCGGAGGTGTATGCGCGCTGCAGGCAGGAGATCCACGGCGCGCTGTTCCTCGTGGGGGAGGGGATGCTGGAGCGCTCGGGGAAGGTGACGAACGTGAAGACGCGCAGCGTGGTGTCCGTGCGGCAGTGAGGCGTAGGAACACCGCGCTACATCTGCACGTCTGTTCCCGTGATCCGTGGGTGAGGGGGCAAGAAGACCCACGGGGGCATGGAACAACCCGTATTGCTGGCGATATAGGTTGCTTCTGTCTGGAGTGTAGTAGCGTGGATCAGAACGGGAGGGTACTCAGTGCGCAACAGTCTTCGGTGGTTGGGATCGCTGCTCGATCGCGTGGGCCTGTCTGAAGTGGTGGAGGAGGCGAGCGATTGGGTGCGGTACTACGCGCAGGGCAAGCCGCCTGTGAGCGAGCCCGCGCCGACCCGCGTCTCCCGCCCGGTGCACTCCGAGGCCCCGCGCGCGTCCGTGCATGAGGTGATTCAGTCCCTGCGCAACGCGATGCCGGAGCGCCAGGTGGACGCGACGGTGGTGGAAGTGCCGTTCGAGGGCCGCATGGAGCTGGCGCCCGCCGCCCGCCGCAAGACGGCGCCCAAGGCGAAGAAGGCCGCGAAGAAGAAGAGCGCGGCGAAGAAGGCCCCGGCCGCGAAGAAGGCGGCGCCCGCGAAGAAGAAGAGCGCGGCGAAGAAGGCCCCCGCCGCGAAGAAGGCGGCCGCGTCCGGATCCGCGAGCGAGGACGCGGTGTCGGTGCTGGAGACCGCGCTGCGAGGCCACGCGCGCCAGAAGGACCTGGTCTCCGCAGGCAAGGAGAAGGACCAACTGCTGCGCTCGCTGATCCCGCTCTACCTGGCGAAGTCGCTGGACGTGGAGGTGACGTCCGGAACGACGTCGCGCTTCTGGAGCGGGCTGGGCGTGACGTACGCCGCGCCGAACGCGGCCAAGGCGCTGCGCCTGCACGCCGGCTACGCCCAGGACACCAAGAAGGGCAAGGCCATCACCGCCAAGGGCATCCGCTACGTGGAAGACGCCCTCGCGCAGGCCGCGAAGTAGCTTCAGCCGGGCCAGATGCCGCACCTTCGCTGCCCACCCAAGCGCGGCCTCCGCCGTGTTTGGGCATGGGCAGCGATTGCTTTCACGGTGTCTTGCGCCGAAACCCAGGCAGGCTCAATCGAAGCCACTCCCTCTGCGGCCTTTGAGTGGCCGGAGGACGTAGAGCCCATGGCGACGCTGGATGGACCTGCCATCCTGGCGTCCCATGCGGCCCTCCAGGACGTCATGAGCCGCTTTCCCAAGGCGCGCCGGAATGAATGCATCTTCACGGCGCGAGCCCTGGAGGTCGTCGTGGGCCAGGGGAAGGGCGTCTACATCGTCCGGGTGAACCGGCGCGTTGACCACTGTGAGGGAATCGGACCCGGCGGCAACTTCGAGCTCGACTGGTTCGAACTCTATGCCGTCTCGCCCGAGGGCCGGATCATCGAGCGCTATCAGTACGCGCCTTGAAAAGAACCACGGGCGCTCCCGGGACGAACCCGGGAGCGCCCGTGTCGTGTGACGTCAGGGCTTCAGTACGCGAAGCACTGCACCCCCGCATCGTTCGGGAACGCCGGGGAGGGGATGGACGCGGGGTCCGCGCAGTAGCCTGCGTGGTAGGCAACGTTGCAGACCGTGCCGCCGTCGGTCTCCGTGCCGCTCCCCGAGAAGGTGTTGGGATAGGAGCCCCACACCGGACAGCCATAGTCACTGCAGTACGTGTGGATGCCGTTGTAGCAGGAGCCAAGCGTGGACTGATGTCCGGGCGAACCGGAGATGTCGATGGCGTGGTGGAACTTGCGCAGCTGGTTTCCATAGATCCAGCTGTTGAGGGTGTTGGACGTCACCACGCCAATGTCCCCCCCAGCCGGGGCACCCTGGGAGTCGAAGATGTTGAACCCCACGAAGCCCCAGTTGACCCGGTACAGCGTCATGCCCAGCTCGTTCTTGTAGAAGCGGTTGTCCCGGACGTAGAGGTGGTCGATGAAGCCGCGCAGCGGATCCGTCTGGGCGAAGTAGGACTGCGCCGCGTCGAACATGTGCTGCCGCAGGTCCAGCACGTGCTGGAAGCTCTGGAGCTCCGCGGGATGGTAGCCCACCAGCCGCTGGAAGGTGCAGTCATCCGCGTGGGCGTACTGGCTGCCATCCGTCAGGAAGCCCAGCTTGAAGCCCGACACGAAGTTCTCCGTGTAGGTCGTGGACTGCGAATAGGGCAGGTGTCCGTCGGTGCTCATCCCGAAGAAGTTCTCCGCCGCGGTGGGGACGCGGACCGCGACGTTCTTGAACACGTCCGTGTGACCGCCCACCACGTTGATCGCCACCTTCACGTCGCAGATGGAGTTGTGGTGGACCTGCGAGCGCGCGTTGGGATTGCCCAGGAACTCGTACGGATGGACCGCGCAGTAGCTCGGCGTGCCCCACTCCGTCGTCGGCGCCACGCTCACGCAGTAGGCGTCCTCGGGCCTCGGGCTTCCGTCGTCCAGCTTGTCATCGGTGCCTGCGTCGCCTCCCTTGAAGACGTCCGGCGCAGGGCATCCCCCGTCGACTTCGGGAGGAGGCGTGGTGCCATCGGCGTTGCAGATCCCCGGGCGGCAATACTGCGCTTGCTTGCTGAAGAGCATGTTCTTCTTGAAGGTGCCCTCAGGGCACCCCCCGTCCGTCTGCGTCGGGCCCAGGGTGAGCTTCAGTCCAGGAACCGTCTGACATTGAGGGTCTTCCTTGATGTAGACGGTGTTGAAGCCAAACGAGATGGCTCCGCCCACGTGGGCGATCTTCAAGTGGTGCAGGTTGATGGGTGCGCCCGTCGTGTTATTCGACTGCTGGACACGCACCCCCACGGTCACCAACCGGTGGTCGGCGAGAAAGTCCACGGGCGGTATCGCCGCCGTGGGCTCGTTTCCATCCAGATCAAGGATGGAGTTGAGGCTGTGGCCCCGGGACGGGCAGTCCTGGGCCCGGCTGTACCCGACCTGCGTCGTACCCGACAGGGTAAGGTACGAAACGCTGACATTCGCCAGTTGTTGGGCCGCGGGAAGGGTGGGGTCGTCATCCACCAGGACCAGGGCCTCGAGCTTCACGGCGCTCGGGACGTTGATGACGGTGGGGGCCGTGTCGTACTGCTGCGAGCCCTCCAGGTGGATGCCACTGGGGACATGGAGTCCCACGCCCAGGCTGTCAGGGCCTGCGATGGGATAATTCGGCGCCGGGATCTTGGTCTGATCCGTGATGGTGATGACGCCCGGATCGAGCACGACCTTCGGGTAGCCATTCTGCTTCGCCCAGTCGATGGCCTTCTGATACCAGATGCTCCGGAGCCCCGTGGTGGGGAACACCGTGTTGTCATTGACGCAGAGGATGCTCGAGTCACCCCGGCAGGCCAGTCCCATCAGGCCGGGAGCGCAGAACGAATTCTGGTACCACCCATTGCTGTCGTAGACGCGGGCGCACATCACGCCAGGCAGGGTGTTCGGGTCGACAGACACGCCGGCATCGAAGGTCCCCGCATCGCCACCAGGGTAGCCCGGCTGATTGGGAATCTCCGGCTCCTCCATGGCGACCACGACGCGGCTGTCCGAGCCGCCATCGGACATGGAATCGGGTTGGGACAGGCACCCGGACGCAAGAACCAGGGGGAGGGTGAAAGACAGCGCCTTCCCCACGGATTGGCGGAAGGCAACGAGAGAAGCAGGCAAGGCCATTGGCATTGCCTGCCTCATATTCCGAACACCTGTCAAAAACCAGACGTCAGCCCGCGAGCTCCGAGCGCGAACCCGGAATGGCAGGGTTGTCCGTCCGCCGGTACGTGGCCACCACGGAGTACTTCGTGTCCGCCGTGTGGTTCCGGCTCGCCGCGTGGAACAGCCGCGCGTGGAAGAGCAGGACGTCCCCGGGGGACAGCCGCACGTACCGCGCGCCTTCGATGAGCGCCGCGTTCTCCGGCAGCTCCGGCCGCAGGAACAGCTTCGCGTCGTAGCGCTCCTGCGCGAACTGCATCCGGTGCGTACCGGGCAGCACCTTCAAGCCGCCGTTCTCCGGCGTCTCCGTGCCCAACGCCAACCACGTGGAGATGAGCTCCGGCCGCGCGAAGGCCCAATACCTCACGTCCTGGTGCCACCCCGTGTCCGACGAGAAGCGCGGCTGCTTCGTCATCACGCAGTTGTGGTGCGCCCGCGCCTGCACCACCGGCCCGTCCAGCAGCTGTCCCAGCGCCTCCAGCATCCGCGCGTCGTCGAACCACGCCGCGAACAGGGGGGAGCGCCCATGCGCCTTCAACAACCGCCGCACCGTCCGCCCTCCCTCGGAGTCGATGCTCGCCGGTGAGCCTGGATAGGCCACGTCGGCCTCGTACTCCACCGGCCCGTCTCCGGAGGCGAGCTGCTCCAGGATGACAGCCCGCATCCGCTCACACGTCCCGCCGTCCACGAAGGACGGCAGGACGAGATACCCATCGGTGGCGAAGCGCTGGCGCTGCTCGGGGCTCAGGACGGACATGGCGCCCGCTTCTTAACGGGGGCGCCCGCCGCGTGCACCTGCCGCGATGCCTCAGCCCAAGAGCCGCGAATCATCCAGGTCGATTTCGTCCTGGATGAGGTCCACGCCGTTCTGCCGGAACCGCCGCGCCGCCGCCCGGCTGCGCGGGCCGTGCCCGTGCTCCAGGCACCACTGCGCGTGCTCGCTGAGCAGCGCCAGCTCCAGCGTGCGCCCCAGCGTCAGGGAGAAGCGCCGCGCCCCGGCCTCCATCGTGGTGGGGTTCGCCATCGCGCCGGACACCCAGGCCCGCGCGTGCTCCAGCGCGTCGTGAGCCGTCTTCACGCACGGCCGCAGGCCCGCGTCCGTCACCTTCGACAGCCGGCCCTCCACCTCGTGGAAGAACGCCTCCAGCGTGCCTTCCTTCGCCAGCGCGCGCAGCGAGTCCAAGGACAGCACGTTCGTCGTGCCCTCCCAGATGGACAGCACCTGCGCGTCCGCCTGGATGCGCGGCAGGCCCGTGTCCTCCACGTAGCCCGCGCCGCCGAAGGACTCCGTCACCTCCGACGTGATGTGCACCACCTGCCGGCCCGTCGTCAGCTTCGCCAGCGGCGTCACCAGCCGCTGCAACAGCAGCTCCTGCTCCGTCGCCGTGCGCGTCTCCAGCTTGCCCAGGAGCTCCACCCCGCGGAACGCCAGCAGGAAGCCCGCCTGGAACTCCGCCTCCAGCCCCGCCAGCGTGTCCAGGTGCAGCGGCTTCTCCGACAGCGGCGCGCCGAACTGCACCCGGCGCTTCGCGTAGTCGTGCGCCAGCGCCATCGCGCGGCGCATGCTCCACGTGGCGCCCATCGCGTTCCAGGTGCGCGTCACGTTCAGCATCATCGCCATGTTGCGGATGCCGTCCGTCAGCCCCGCCACCGGCACCGCCAGCGTCCCGTCCAGCGTCAGCTCCGCCGTGGGCACCTTGCGCGTGCCCAGCTTGTCCTTCAGCCGGTTGATCTGGATGCCATTGAGCCGGCCCTGCGCGTCCCGCGTCTCCACGAAGAAGAGCGCCAGCCCCTTGCCGCCGGGGCCGTTGCCCGTGGGCCGCGCCAGCGTCAGCGCCATCTGCGCCGTCGTCGCGGACGTGAACCACTTCGTGCCATGCAGCCGCCAGCCCTCCGGGGACTGCCGCGCCTCCGTCAGCGTCAGCCCCACGTCCGAGCCGCCCGTGCGCTCCGTCATCCACTGGCCCGACGTCCAGAACGTCGCTGGATCCCGCGACGTCAGGTGGGGCAGGGCGTGATCGATGAGTGCCTGGTTGCCCAGCGACAGGAGCGATCGCGCCGCGCCGTCCGTCATCGCCAGCGGGCACGAGTAGACGTCCAGCGACGGCTGCACCAGGTAGTTCAGCGCGAACTGGTGCACGCGGCTGAGCGCGCCGTTCTTCTGCTCGTAGGCCACCGCGACCAGGCCCTTCTTCGCGGTCAGCGCCTCCGCCTCCTTCCACAGCGGCGACACCTCGATGTGATCAATCCGCTGGCCCCACGGGCTCCACTGCGTGAGCACGGGCTCGTTCAGCCGGTCGCGCAGCTGGAACTCGTAGAAGTACTTGCCTCCCAGCTCCCCCAGCTCGCGGAAGTCATCCTGGAGCGAGCGGAACATTTCCTCCGGAAGGGTGCGGGCGAGGTAGCTCCGGAAGAACGCGTCGTCGTCGTACTGATTGCCAAGACCGGGGGGCGCCTGGAAGAAGCTCATGGGCTGAAGTTAACACCGCGGACACGACGGTGGGGTACAGTGACCTCCCCCTCCCGCCGGAGCAGTGATGACCGACTTCTTCCGCAGGCCCCCACCTGGCCCAGGTCCGTCTTCCCTCGACGCCGAGCAGGACGAGAATCGCAGCGTCACCCCGCTGGAGACGCCCGCCGCGCAGGCGAATCCCGTCCTGTCCGCGCCGCCCCGTCCGCGCGTGCCCGCCCCGGCTGGCGCGCCCCTGGGTGGAGAGCAGCGTCCGGAGCCCACCCGCTCCCGTCCTGCGCAGCCCGCGCCGCTGCCGTCCGTCATCTTTGATCCAATGCCGCGCCCCCGCGTGCCTCCCGCGCAGTCCGCGGGCGTGGCCCCGCCGGGAGCGCCGCCGCCCTTCACCGAGGAGATGCTCGACGTGCAGACCGAGCGGCGCACCGCGCCCCCCGGTCCGCCACCGCTCGCGCAGGAGCCGGAGCGTCGCGCGGCCCCCGGCGTCGAGCGCCGCGGTCCCCCGGAGGCGGAGCGCCGCGGTTCGGAAGCGGACCGCCGCGGTCCCCCGGAAGCGGATCGCCGAGGCGCGGCCCCGGGTGGCCCTGATCGCCGCGGTGCAGCCACGGCGCCGCCGCAGGGCTACGTGGGCCCGGAGCGGCGCGGCTTCCGGCGCGGTGAAGCGTCGGATGCGCCGGTGACGAACCGCTTCTGGCCCGCGCAGCCGAAGACGCTCCAGGAGGCCGGCCTCAACGCGACGTTCGTGGAGGAGCTGGTCCTCAAGGCCATCTTCTTCGCGGGCGAGATGCGCGGCATGGATGTGGCCACGCGCCTGCAACTGCCCACCACGCTGGTGGACGAGGTCATCGAGGGACTGCGCCGCCAGAAGTACATCGACATCCGTGGCGGTGGCGGATCCGGCGTGGGCCGCTCCACGATGATCTACCAGCTCACGACCTTCGTGACGGACGTGCTGCGGCAGATATTGGACCGCAACCGCTACAACGGCCCGGCGCCCGTGCCGTTCAATGAATGGGTCGCCGCCGTGAAGCAGCAGACCGTGCGCGGCAACCGCATCACCCGCCATCGCATGCAGGACAAGTTCGGCGACCTGATCATCCGCGACTACATCTTCGACGGCATCGGTCCGGCGATGAACTCCGGGCGCGCCATCTTCTTCTACGGCCCCCCGGGCAACGGCAAGACGGCCATCTGCCAGGGCATGGTCAACTGCTACGAGGGGGACATCTTCGTCCCGCACGCGCTGCTCATCGACGACTTCGTGGTGAAGATGTTCGACGCGAACATCCACCGCGCGGTGGAGGACGAGCCCGGCATGCCCTCGTATGACCGCCGCTGGGTGCGCTGCCGCCGGCCGCTCGTGGTGGTGGGCGGTGAGCTCACGCTGGAGATGCTCGACCTCGTCTACACCCCGGAGGTGAAGTACTACGAGGCGCCGTTCCAGATGAAGGCGTCCAACGGGATGCTCCTCATCGACGACTTCGGCCGTCAGAAGGTGTCCCCCAAGGACCTGCTCAACCGGTGGATCGTCCCGCTGGAGAGCGACGTGGACATCCTCACGCTCCACACCGGCAAGAAGATCCAGGTGCCCTTCGACGTGTTCGCCGCCTTCTCCACCAACCTGGATCCCAGCGCCCTGGTGGATGACGCCTTCCTGCGCCGCGTCCGCTACAAGCTGGAGGTGCAGCGCCCGGACGAAGAGCAGTTCCACGAGATCTTCCAGGTGATGTGCAAGAAGCGCGGCGTGCCCTACGACGCGCGCGCCGTGGACTACCTCATCGACGAGCACTACCGCCCGAACCACCGGCCCTTCGCCGCGTGCCAGCCTCGCGACCTGTTGGATCAGGTCATCGACATGGCGAACTACCAGGGCCAGCCGCCGCGCCTGGATCCCGCGCTGCTGGACGCCGCCGTGCGCAGCTACTTCGTGCGCTTCGACAAGCCGGCGGGCTCCACGCCCACCGCCGCGTCCGCTGGCTGAAGTGGCTGGGGGCCGTCCCCCGCGAACGGCCCCCACGGCGACGGCTGGAGCCACGTGCGCACCGTCTCCACGGGCACGTTGGCCAGCACGTCCACGATGGACAGCCCCGTCACGAAGCGGCCCTCGCGCCCCTGCGCGTAGTCCGGGTGGCGGAAGCGCTGCCACAAGAGGCGCACGTCCACCGCGCGGAAGCGCTCTGGCTTCAGGTACACCGTGGAGCCCGTCCCTGAGTAGTACGTGTGCGCGCCCGTCTGGAGGCAGTACTCCACCAACCGCTGCGTCTTGTCCTCGCCCCGGCGCTCCAGCGTGGAGGAGAGCACCAGGTTCGGCTCCAAGCCCAGCGGCCCATGGAACAGCGCCATGCTGGACAGGAGCACGCGCAACAGCGACCCCGGGCCGGACTCGCGCGCGGCGGCGTCGTAGAAGGGCTCCACGAGCGGCAACACCTGCGCGCGGAAGTGGGGCCTGCCTCCGTAGAGCGTCACCAGCGCCTGCAGGTGTTTGCGCGCCCAGGGCTGGCTCGAGTCCACCGCCAGGTCGCGGATCCGCGTGTCGCGGTGTGGATCCTCCAGCGGGATGGACAGCCACTGGAAGCCCGGCTCGGACGGGGGCGGCGTGGGCACGCCGTGGGGCAGGGCGACGCGCGTGCGGCGCTGCCAGCCGCGCCGGAGCCACTGCACGTCGTCCAGCACCACCAGCGTGCCGGCGCGGGCCACCTGCTCGTAGAAGTCCACCCACGGCAGGTAGTGGGGCTGCTCGGCGACGAGGACTCCAGGGTGTCCGGACACGCCCCGGATGATAGGGCCTTTCAGCCGCCGCGCACCGGGTGACGGAACATCGGAGGGAACACGCGCGGGGCCTTCTTCTTGCGCACGCAGGTGGTGTCCGCGCTCATGTAGCAGGCGGAGAAAGCGCGCCGCCGCTGCCCGGGCCGGCCGCGCCCGGAGCGGTGCCAGACGTGGTTGTGCACGAGCAGCGCCTCCCCGGCTCGCACCGGCAGGGACACGACATGGGCCTCCGCGTCCGCCGCCGCCACGCGGTCCGGGGGAATCACTCCGCCCAGCGCCGTCACCAGGCCCGCGCGGTGGCTGCCGGGGATCACCTCCAGACAGCCGCCGCCCTCCGGCGCGTCGTCCAGCGCGGTCCAGATTTGCAGGTCCGGCTCGCGCGTGAGGCCCCACAGCTTTCCGCCGTCCTGGTGGAAGGGCAGGTTGCTGCCGCCCGCGGGGCCCTTGTGGAAGAGGATGGCGCGGTACAGGACGATGTCGCCGGGGATGCGCGCGCGGGAGAGCCGCTCGAACAGCGGGTTCTCCATCCACGCGAGGAAGCGCGGATCCTTCTCCAGCTTCTCCAGCTTGCGGTAGTCCAGGGACGGGCCCTGCCAGCCCAGCCCCAGGGGCGCGTCCTCGTAGCGGCCGGTGGTGGCGTCCGGCTGGAAGAACATCCCCGGGTACACCACGCGGCCGAGCATCAGGTCGTCCGCCCGCTCGCGCAGGGCCTCCACGCCCGCGTCGTCCAGCACCCGGCCCAGGCGCGCGAAGCCGTGCGCCTCGTAGTGGGCGAGCACGGCCGCCACGTCCAACCCTTCCGCCTCCACGCTGAGCATCGCGCGCACCATTGCCTGGAGGCCCGTGCGCGTCCAGCCCGGCCTTGCGCGGACGGGGGAGGGCGCTCTCGGGGGGACGGGCTGTCGGCCCTTGCACCCGCGCCTGCCCGGCCGCATGGTGGGCGGGGATGCCCTACCGTCGCGCCACGCACCTCGTCTCCGCCCCGGATGGCACCCGGGTGGCGGTCCATACCCACAGCTCGGGCATGCCGGAGGAGGGCCGCGACGCAGCGCTCGCGGATCGCCCCACGGTGCTGCTGACCAACGGCATCGGCACGTCTGAGAACTTCTGGCGCCACATCGTCGCCGACCTGGAGCAGGACCACCGCGTGGTGCACTGGGACTACCGCGGCCACGGCATGAGCGAGGAGTCGCGCGACAACGACTACCGCGTCCAGGTGCACGTGGACGACCTGGAGCGCGTCACCGAGGCGGCCATGGCGCGCGGCGACGGCCAGCCCCCGCACCACATCGCCTTCTCCATGGGCGTGCGCATCCTGCTGGAGCTGTACCGCCGCCGGCCGGAGCTGGTGCCGTCCATGACGCTCATCGCGGGGACGCCGGGCGTGCCGGGCTCGGCGGATCCTCGCTGGGGATCCCGCGTCGCCTTGTCCGCCGCGAAGGGGATGCTGGCCGCGGGAACGCCCTGGGTGCCGGTGGTGGCGCCCGCGGTGAAGGCCTTCCTCGCCACCCCGCTGGCGGATCCGCTGGCGAGGGCCGTGGGGGCGCTGCGGCCCCGGGCTCCGCGCGAGGACATCGCCGAGTTCCTGGACGCGCTCTACCACATGAGCGCGCAGGCCTATTGGCGCACGCTGCGAGGCCTCACGGAGGGCCACGCCTGGGACGTCCTCCCGTCCATCCGGGTGCCCGTGCTGATCATCGCCGCGAGCGATGACGTCCTCGTGCCCCTGTCGGAAGTGCAGCGGCTGCACCGCGCGCTGCCCCAGGCCCACTGGCTCCAGGTGGATGACGCCGGCCACGCGGGCCTCCTGGAGGCTGGGACGGAGATCGCCCAGTCCGTTCGGGGCTTCCTGGATGCGCATGGATTGGGGGATTCAGCCTCCCCGCAAACCCCCGGGACTCCTGGCTGAAGCAGGGCCGGCCCGGACGACCCACCCGCACTGTCAGGTCTTGAGAAACCGGTGACCCGGAGGGTTCCATGGCCGTGAGCCAGAAGTCACCGGGAGGTGTTTGCGTCGGCCTGTAATTTTGTGGTTTGTGAGGAGGCTCAGTACTCAACACGGAGTCTCCATGTCCTGGTCTTCCCGGCACCTGCTGGTCCCATTGTCAGCGGTGCTGTTGGTGTTGTCGGCGTGCGGTGGTGATGACGACAAGAACCCTGTCTGCGGCAACGGCATCATCGAGAGTGGCGAGGCGTGCGACGACGGCAATCGCGTCGAAGGCGACCGCTGCAACAACAGCTGTCAGGTGACGACGCCCACCACCGACGCGGGCACCAACACGGACGCGGGCACGGAGACCGACGCCGGCACCGACCAGGATGCGGGCACGGAGACGGACGCCGGCACGGAGACGGACGCGGGCACGGAGACGGACGCGGGCACCGAGACGGACGCCGGCACGACCACCGACGCGGGCACTGAGACCGACGCGGGCACCGAGACGGACGCCGGTACGGAGACGGACGCGGGCACCGAGACCGATGCGGGCACGACTACCGACGCGGGCACCGAGACCGACGCGGGCACGGTGACGGACGCGGGCACCGAGACGGACGCCGGTACGGAGACGGACGCGGGCACCGAGACGGACGCCGGTACGGAGACCGACGCGGGCACCGAGACGGACGCGGGCACGGAGACGGACGGCGGCGCCATCGACGCGGGCCCGGCTCCGGACGCGGGCACGGACGCTGGCACGGAGACGGACGCGGGCACCACCGCGACGCTGAGCGCCCTGGAGCCGGCCGCGGTCTTCGCGCGCTCGGGCACCACGGGTGAGACGATTCCGGAGTCGCTGTCGGTGACGCTGAGCGCCGAGGCCACCACGGACGTCGTGGTCCAGGTCGCCTCGTCCAGCCCCTCGGTGGTCGTGGCCAACAACGGCCAGGTGACGGTGCCCGCGGGCTCGCGCACCGCGGCGGTCATCGTGACGGCGGACGACGCGGCGGGCTCCGCCAAGGCGACGCTGACGGCCACGCTGGGTGGCGATTCGCGCACCGCCACGGTGCGCGTGCTGGGTGCGACGGAAGCGGCCTCGCTGGCGTACCTGTCGCCGGAGACGGTGTCGCTGTCCTCCGGTCAGACGGCCAACGTCACCGTGACGCTGGACATCCCGGCCGCGGCGGCCACGTCCGTGGCGCTGTCCACGACGGACAACGTGGGCACCGTGCCGGCCACCGTGACGGTGCCGGCCAACGAGATCTCCGCGAAGTTCGCCTTCACCGCGGGCGCGTCCGGTTCGACGGGCACCATCGTGGCCACGCTCAACGGCCAGTCCGTGTCCGCCCAGGCGAACGTCACCGCCGCCCCCACGACGAACCACATCGTGATCAGCGAGGTCGCCGCCGCGGGCTCGGCCTCTGGCTCCACTGGCGACAACGACGAGTTCGTCGAGCTCTACAACCCGACGAACGAAGAGGTGAACATTGGCGGCTGGAAGCTCCAGTACAAGAGCGCTACTGGCGCGGCCTACGCCACTGCCAACACTTACACGCTTCCGGCGACCGCCCGCATCGCAGCCCACGGCTTCTTCCTGATCGCCCGCGACACCTACCAGAGCTCCGTGGTGCCCGACGCGAAGTGGGGCACGGTTATCACCATGGGCGCCAATGGGGGCCATGTGCGCATTGGCCCCAACAGCCTCACGACCTCGCTCACGGATCCCAACGTTGTGGACAAGCTGGGCTGGGGCACGGGCGACAACGGAGAGGGTGAGGCCATCAAGAGCACGCCCGCCAAGGCCGGCAGCTTCGAGCGCATGGCCAACGCCGGCTCGTCCGCCGCGACCATGGAGGGCACCGGCGCGGACGCGACGAAGGGCAACAGCTACGACACCAACGTGAACAGCGCGGACTTCATCCTCCGCACCACGCGCGGCCCGCAGAACAAGGCCAGCGCGCTCGAAGTGCCTTGACGCACTGAGCAGTGACCGGCCCCCACCGTCCGTCCAGGAGCGGTGGGGGCTGGAAATACCCGCGCGCTTTCGCCATAAGCGGGGGCGTGCGAGTCGTCTCCTGGAACGTCAACGGTCTGCGCTCCATCCACCGCAAGGGCTTCCTCCCCTGGCTGTCCAAGGCCCGGGCGGACATCGTGGGCCTGCAGGAGGTGCGCGCCCGCGTGGAGCAGCTCCCCGCGGAGGTCCGCGCCCCCCGCCGATGGAAGACCCACTTCGTGGCCGCGGAGCGCCCCGGCTACAGCGGCGTGGGCCTCTTCAGCCGCCACGAACCGGACGACCTCACCACCACCCTGGACGCGCCGGAGATGGACGCGGAGGGCCGCCTCCAGTTCGCCCGCTTCGGCAATCTCACCGTGGTCAACGGCTACTTCCCCAACGGCAACGGGAAGGACCGAGACCTCTCCCGCATCCCCTTCAAGCTGGACTTCTACCGCCGCCTCTTCGCGCGCCTGGAGAAGCCGCTGCGCGACAACCAGCGCGTGCTGGTGATGGGGGACTTCAACACCGCCCACCAGGACATCGACCTGGCGCGCCCGCGCGAGAACCGCGAGACGAGCGGCTTCCGCCCGGAGGAGCGCGCCGAGTTCGACCGGTGGATCCGTGCGGGCTGGGTGGACACCTTCCGCCACTTCAACGCCGCGGGCGGCCACTACTCCTGGTGGAGCCAGCGTGCCGGCGTGCGCGAGAAGAACATCGGCTGGCGCATCGACTACGTTCTCGCCACCCCCGCGGCGCTCGCCTTCGTGAAGAAGGCCTCCGTGCACCCGGACGTTCACGGGTCGGATCACTGCCCGGTGAGCGTGGACCTGGACCCCGCGGTCCTCACCTGAACCCCTCGCATGCCCAAGGGACACCCCTCATGAACGCACTGCTCTCCATCTGGACCTGGCTCGAGGTGGCCCTCGTCGCCCTGGCCGGCTTCTTCGTCCAGCTCTCCCTGTTCATCCTCACGTTCCTGTTCGACAAGCGCCGCTACGTGGTGGGCCGCTGCTTCCGCCTGGTGGGCGTCACCGCCGCGAAGCTCACGCCCTTCTGGCGCTTCGGTGTGCACGGGAACGTGCCGGACCGCGTGGCGCCCAACACCGTGGTGGTGAGCAACCACGAGTCCAACGCGGACTGCTTCCTCATCTCCTTCCTGCCGTGGGAGATGAAGTGGCTGGGCAAGCGGAGCCTCTTCAAGGTGCCCGTGGTGGGCTGGATGATGGGCATCGCCGGGGACGTCCCGGTGGAGCGCGGTGACCGCGACTCGGCCACCGGCGCCATGGCGCGCTGCAAGGAGTGGATGCTCAAGGGGATGCCGGTGATGATCTTCCCGGAGGGCACGCGCTCCAAGACGGACGAGCTGCTGCCCTTCAAGGACGGCGCCTTCCGCCTCGCCATCGAGATGCAGGCGGACGTGCTGCCCCTGGCGGTGAGCGGCACGCGGCTCGCGCTGCCCAAGCACTCGTGGCGCTTCGCCACGTCGCGCGGGCTGGTGACGGTGGGCACGCCCATCTCCACGAAGGGGATGACGATGGACGACGTGGAGTCGCTCAAGAACCAGGCGCGCGCCCAGATTGAAGCCCTGCGCGCGTCGCTCAAGCCGCTGACGGGGGGCGCGGCTCCCGTCCCGGCGACGGACGCCAACGCCGCCCGCTGAGCGGCCGGCGGGCCGGGGCACGCGTATTTGTCCAGGAACGCACGCTGCCCAGATTGTTGAGCCTTCACGCGGGGTCTGGACTATGGAGTCCACCCGGGGCCGTTGCTCGCGCTCCGGCTTGGCGCGTGGCGCCCAGGAAGGAAGCGCGTGATGACGCTGGGCGGTGCACGTGAAGAGCAGCGGGTGTCCACGGGCATTCCCGGTCTGGACACCGTGCTGTGCGGCGGCCTGCGCAAGGGCCGCATGTACATGGTCCTGGGCCTGCCGGGCGCGGGCAAGACCATCCTCGCCAACCAGCTCTGCTTCCATCAGGCGGCGCAGGGCCACCAGGTCCTCTACCTCACGCTCCTGGCCGAGTCGCACACGGAGCTGGTGAGCAACCTCCAGACGCTGTCGTTCTTCGACCCGGCCTGCGTGCCGGGGAAGATCAGCTACCTGAGCGCCTTCACCATCCTGGAGCAGGGCGGGCTGGACGCGCTCGCGGAACTGGTGCGCAAGGAGATCAAGTCGCACAAGGCCTCGCTGCTCGTGCTGGACGGACTGCTGGCGGCGGAGGAGCTGGCGCCGTCGCGGCAGGCGCTCAAGAAGTTCATCCACGGCCTCCAGGTCGTGACGAACCTCATCGGCTGCACCACGCTGGTGCTCACCACCGGGGGCGACAAGGGCCTGCGCGCGGAGCACACCATGGTGGACGGCCTGCTGGTGCTCCAGCAGCGGACCTTCGGCGTGCGGACCCTGCGCGAGCTGAGCGTGCGCAAGTTCCGGGGCAGCGCGTACAAGCTGGGGCAGCACGGCTTCGAGATCACCGGTGACGGGCTCACCGTCTATCCCCGCCTGGAATCCATGGTGGACGGCAACCTGGTGCCCGGCGCGGGGAGGCGCGAGCGCGACGCCTTCGGCGTGGCCGGCCTGGACTCGATGCTCAAGGGCGGCGTGCCCTCGGGCTCCACGACCATCCTCCTGGGGCCTCCGGGCAGCGGCAAGACGCTGCTGGGGTTGAGCTTCCTGGCAGAGGGCGCGCGTCGGGGAGAGCGCGGCCACTACTTCGCCTTCTACGACGCGCCGGAGCGGATGCTCGCGCAGGCGGCGGGCGTGGGCCTGCACCTGCAGCCCCTGATGGAGCGCACGGACCTGGAGGTGAGCTTCCGGCCGCCCACGGAGAACATCCTCGACAAGCTGGGCACGGAGCTGTTGACCATCGTCCGCAGCGGCCGGGTGCGCCGCGTCTTCCTGGACGGCTACGAAGCGCTCCGCCGCGCCTCCACCCGCAATACGCGGGTGGCGCGCTTCCTGGCGGCGCTCGTCAACGAGTGCCGGGTGCGCGAGGTGACGCTCCTCTACACCGCGGAGGCCACCGCCGCGTTCGGGCCGGAGGTGAAGTTCCCGCTCAAGGGCATCTCCATGGTGGCGGAGAACATCCTGTTCCTGCGCATGGTGGAGCTGCACGCCGGGCTGCGCCGCTTCATCGCGGTGCTCAAGGTGCGCAACAGCGCCTACGATCCCGCCCTGCGCGAGCTGGAGATCACGAACAAGGGACTCAAGGTCGGCCAGCCCTTCGCGGAGGGGCAGATGTTGATGACGGGGCTCGCGCGCACGAGGACTCCGGAGCCGACCCCCTTGCCGAAGCCGCGCCGCGAGCCGAAAGCGGGCACAGTGTCCTCTGCCAGGGCGACCCCGCCGAAGCCGCGCCGCACCGTCCGCAAGCGCCGAGGCACGTGACCATGGGGCCCGTCCTCATCGTCGACGACGAGTTCGGCATCGTGGAGGCCGTCCGGGACCTCTTGTCCGACGAAGGCTACCGCACGGCCACCGCGCTCAACGGTCGCGATGCCCTGGAGCGGATGCGCCAGGAGCGCCCGTCGATGGTGCTGCTCGACTACATGATGCCGGTGCTCAACGGGCCCGGGGTGCTGGAGTCCATGCAGAAGGACCCGGTCCTGCGCGACGTCCCGGTGGTGATGATGAGCGCCAGCCCGCCGGACTTCTGGCAGCACCTGCCGTGCGCGGGCTTCCTGCCCAAGCCCTTCGACATCGAGCAATTGCTCGCAGTGGTCCGGCGCATGATCGGTCCGCCGCCGCTGACGCACTGAAGTTCTTCAGGCATCGCAGGAAGTGACGCGTGGCTCGCCCCTGACCGGGGCAGGGGCCGTGTCTGCCCGCGCTCCCATCCAAACCAATACATTCCTGATGCCACGGCGCACTGCGTCGGCGGATTGACCGCGCGGAGCGTGTTCTCGGCTGCTTGCAAATGGGTAAAGGGGGCTGGTATTTCTTCGTCAATCGAACGAACTCGCATGTTCGCGGTGGGCGGGGACGCGGGGCGGCTCCAGGTGGCAGGGGCCCCGGCGGCGGGAGACAGCGGTTTCTCCTCTGGCGTGTGGCAGTAGGGGTGACGCATTGCAGCATGCGGGCGGCGGATTCCAGCAGGTTTCAATTTCTTCGCCGTAAGAACGAAGTCATCCCAGCAAGACAACCCGGAGGGGATTCATGCTTCGCACCAGGCGTTTCGCGTGGACGTTGACGGCCGTTGGAGTTTTCGCGCTCTCAGGGCTCGTGGGCGCCTGTGACCCTGAGGACAACCCCACGCCTGGCACCCAGAATGACGGCGGCACCACCAAGCCGGACTCGGGCACCAATACGGACGCCGGGACGAACACCGACGCGGGCACCAACACCGACGCGGGCACGGAGACGGACGCCGGCACCAACACCGACGCGGGCACGGAGACGGACGCCGGCGTGGACGCGGGCACCCAGACGACGCTGCCCCTGGCCGTGGACGGCACCTGGGCGCCCAGCGGCTACATGGGTTCTGGAGGAGGCAAGCAGGGCGGTCTGGTGGACGAGCCCATTTGCCACACGCCCCGCCCGGGCGCGGGCCTGGGCACTTGCCACAAGTTCACGGCCACCCAGAAGGCGGACGCGTGGGCCGGCGTCTTCTGGCAGTTCCCGGAGGGCGCTTGGGAGGATGACCCGCGCCCGGGCTTCCAGGTGCCGGATGGCGCGAACGCCGTGACCTTCTACGCTTGGAGCGAGAGCGGCGGCGAGATCGTGAACTTCTTCACGGGTTACGAAGGCAAGGATGGGTGGACGAAGAAGATCGAGGTCACGCTGACCACCGAGCCCACGCAGTACACGCTGGACATCAGCAAGATCCGCTACAGCACGGTTGGCGGGGGCTTCGGCTGGTCGGCGGGCGGGCTGGACGTCAAGCCGCTCGTCCTCTTCATCGACGACATCCAGTGGAAGTAGCCCCCCACCTGAGCGCCCGGTGCGCCAAAACAGGAACGTGAGCGGACGATGAAAGCGGGAACGGCGGTGTTGACGGTCGATGCAGCGGGCATGCGCGCGCAGAACAGCGGCCTGCTGCTGAACATGATCTGGCGCGAGCGTCAGATCTCCCGGGCGGAGATCGCCCGGCGCACGGAGCTCAGCCCGTCGACCGTCTCCGCCATCGTCGCGGACCTGGAGCTGGCGGGCCTGGTGCGCAGCATCGGCGCCGGGGTCTCCCGCGGGGGCCGCCGTCCCACCCTCATCGGCTTCTGTGATGAAGCGTTCAGCCTGGTGGGCGTCGAACTGGGCGCCTCCCACGTCACCGTCGTCCTCACGGACCTCCGCGGCCGCGTGCGCACGCAGAGCAAGGCGAGCCACGCGGTGCGCGGCGATCCGGAAGGGTCGCTGCAGAAGGCGAAGGAGCTGGTCCTGGAGTGCCTGGACGCCGAGCGCGTCCCGCGCCGCTCCGTCGTCGGCATGGGGGTGGCCGTGCCCAGCCCCGTGCACCCGGCGTCCCCCGGCAAGATGTCCCCCCTCATCCTCCCCGCGTGGAAGCACGTGGACGTGAAGGAGTGGTTCGAGACCACCTTCGACATGCCGGTGTTCGTGGACAACGACGCGAACCTCGGCGCGCTGTCGGAGTGCTTCTGGGGCGCGGGCTCCGGCGGCGAGGACCTCACGTACATCAAGCTGGCCACCGGTATCGGCGCGGGCCATATCATCCACGGCGACGTGTACCGGGGCGCCGGCGGAACGGCCGGTGAAATCGGCCACATCCCGGTGGACTCCAACGGGCCGCTCTGCGTCTGCGGCCTCAGGGGCTGCCTCGTCACCCTCATCGGCTCCACGGCGCTCACGGAGCGGGCTCGCGAGCTGATGGGCACGCGCGGCCGCAAGGGCCCCACCGTGCGCGACCTGGTGGAGGGCGCCCGCACGGGCGACGCCGCCGCGAAGCAGATCATCGACGGCATGGGCGCCTACCTGGGCATCGCCGTGGGCGGCCTGCTCAACCTGCTCAACCCCGCCATCGTCGTGCTGGGCGGGGAGATCTCCTCCGTGGGCGAGATGCTGCTCGACCCCTTGCGCGCGTCCGTGCGGCAGCGCGCCCTGTCTGTCTCCATGGCGGAGACGCGCATCGTCACGTCGGTGCTGGGAGAGCGGGCCATCGCCGTGGGCGCGGCCACCCTGGTGCTCCAGGCGGCGCTGCGCGACCGCTCCCTCTTTCCCACGCAGCACGTCGGGAGAAGTGCATGACTTCGCGCCGTCTTGTCCTCGCCCTGGCCCTCTCGGGCCTGGGAATGGCTTCGTGTGATCCGGCAGCAGGTCTGGATAACAATCAAAACGAGCAACCCGGGCCAGTGACGGAGCAGCCGGGCACGGGCTGGGAGATCGTCTGGCAGGACGAGTTCGACGGTCCCGCGGGCTCGCTGCCCGCGAAGGAGCGCTGGGTCCCGGACGTGGGCGGGGAC
>NZ_RAWC01000172.1:0-19718 GCF_003611685.1 Corallococcus sp. CA049B
CGCCCCCCCACTCCATCCAGCTCCGCGCAGCGGATCCGCGCGGAGCTGGATGGAGTGGGGGGGCGGACGCACCTGGTGGCGTGGTTCGTGCCGCGAGGAGAGTGGGTGTACCGGCTCGTCTTCACCTGGCCCCAGGCCTACCCGGCGTACGCGCGGGTGATGGAGCGGATGACCGCGGACGTGCGCTTCGAGGAGCCCGCGAGCCTGCGGGTCGCGAGGGCCCGGGCGTTGCTGGTGCCGGGCGTGGCGGGGCCGCTGCGGGAGCTGGGGCATGCGCTGCGGCGGTGGGGGCTGCCGGCGGACGCGGTGGAGCCCCTGGCGTCGGCCGTGCGGCTGGCGCCGACGCAGGTGGACACGCGCGTGGACCTGGCCCGCGCGTACTTCGAATCTGGACAGGTGGAGGCGGGCTGTCACTCGGCGGCGGAGGCCCGGGTGTATGGCCCGTCCGACACGGGAGCGCTGGAGGCCGGCGTGCGCTGCGCGCTGGCGCAGGGGGATACGGCCGGAGCCCTGCTGCGTCTGGAAGAGGCCCGTCGCGTGGACCCCCGGGATGCGCGCCTGCGCGCGGCCGAGGGCGCCTTGAAGGCGGCGGTCGAGGCGCCGGGGCCGGCTCCCCAGCGGCGGTGACGCGGGAGCTCAGCGCCCGCCGAACGGGCGCACCGCGAGCCCCGCGGCCAGCATCCCCTCGTCGCGCCGGAAGAGGCCCGCGTCGTTGCGCACGCCCGTGGCAGTGAGCCGCGCGAACACCGGCGCGTCGTTGACCGCGAGGAGCACGTGCTCCAGCGCGAGCTCGCCCCTTGCCCGGAAGTGAGCGCCGCCGTCGAAGTCGAAGCTCCAGCCCGCGAGCCCCGTCGCACGCAGGGCCCATCTGCCATCCCGCGTCTCCCAGCCCGCGTCGAGCAGCAGGGACGTGAAGGGGGACACCTCGTTCCGGGTGCCCTCCGGTGCGTGTCGCAGCGCGTGGCTCGCGGCGGGGCCCACGGCCAGCCAGCCCCACTCCGTGTTCGTGCGGAGCGGATCCAGCAGCAGCCCCACGCGGCCCGTCTCCAGCGTCCAGCCCGGGCCCTCCCGGACGCGCCGCTCCAGGTGCGCCGCGCGCAGGGCGAGGGCCACGTCGAACGGGAAGGGGATGCGCCGGGGCCGGCCGATGGAAACGAGCAGGGAACCTTCCTCCACGTGCCTGCGCAGCAGTCCGTCGTACGCGGTGAAGCTCAGCCCCCTCTGCTCGCCGCCCCACGCCTCCGTCATGAGCAGCCGGTGCGAATCAATCCACAGCGAGTCCGCCTTGCTGCCGCTCGAGCGCACCGCGCGGACGAGGAACCCCGTGCGCACGGCGAGCTCCTCCGCGCCGTCCTGCACGCGCAGCGCGGTGCCCAGCACCCAGCCGGTGCCGGGGTCGAAGCAGGTGGGGAACGTCTCCCCGGCCGCCGTCTGGCCCTCACAGGACAGGCCGGGCGCGGTGCCCAGGAGCAATGCCAGCGCGAGCGCCACCATCCCGGACCTAGCCCTTTCCGGGAGAGGCCGCCGGCGCGGACCTCCTGGCCGGGGCCCACATGGAGAAGCGCAGGCCCGCCTGCGCGGACCACTCCCAGCCGGCGGGCGCGTTCGCCACGTCGTCGCGCCACGTCCCGCGCCCGTCCAGCGTCACGCTCACGGGCTGGTCGTTGATGGCCAGGGCGATGAACTCATAGCCCGCGCGCAGCCGCAGCCGCTCCGGACGCAGGGGCCGGCCCTCCACGGCCTCCGCGAGGAGCACCTTCTGGGCCTCCGCGCCGAAGCGCACGTGGTGGAAGCCGTCCCGGTCCAGCGTGAAGTCCCCCTCCAGCGCCGCCGCGGGGACGAGCGTGAAGAAGCCGTTCGTCTGGTCGCGCTCCAACGCGGGCCCGGTCCGCACTCGCACGTAGGACACCAGGTCGCTCGAGTGCCACAGGTCCAGCGTCACCTGCGTGGCGGCCACGGAGAGGAAGTCCGCGTGCACGTCCTCGCGGCGCACCTGTTCGCCGTGGAGCAGCTCCATCCAGAAGCCCAGGTTGGCGTAGATGTCGAAGCGCCGGGGGTGGCCGTAGAAGGTCGTCACCCGGAAGAGCGGCGCGTCATTCTGGCTGCGGAAGTCGTAGCGCAGGAGCGTGGCCTCGTAGGAGGGCGCGTCCCCCAGGTACAGCTCCGTGTCCAGCAGCGTCATCCGGTGCAGCCGGTCCGAGTCTCCCGGCCACTCCAAATCCACGCCGAAGTCCACCCGCACGCGTTTGTCCAGGCGGTCCGTCTCGCGCAGCCAGCGCGGCGCCCAGGCCCCGCCCACGTAGACGCGCCGGTGCAGGTCGAAGTTGTACTGGAGCACCCGCCCGCGCTCGTCGCGGTACCAGCCCGGCGGCGCCTCCGCGATGGCGGGCACCAGGCGGTACTGGCGCACCGTCTCCGTGGGCATCAGATTCGGCACGCACCAGTCCACCCGCTGCAGGGGCTGGTCCTTCTCATGGCCCTCCACGTCCAGCTCATGGGCGGGCGACACCAGGCACTCCTTCTTCACGTCGTCGCAGCGGGCGCGCCACGCCCCGGAGGGCACGGCCGGCGTGGGCGGCAGGGCGATGCAGCGCGCCTGCCCGGCGTAGGGCTGCTGGGGAGACGACGCGTCCGGAACGGCCATCTGGAAGTCCCACGGCTCCGGCTCCGGCGGCGCGGCCGGCGTGGGCTCCACCGGAGCTTCGACCGGAGCTTCGACCGGAGCCTCTGGAGCTTCCGGCACCTCCACCTGCCCCAGCACGAGGGCACATCCCAGGGTCACCGCTGAAACCAGCATCACTGCTCCTCGTCGAGATTGAGCGGCCCTCCGCGTTCCGGCCACGCGGTCAGGCTTCGTGATGGGGGGCCCTTACAAGGCCCGTGCCCCTGTCTGGAGGACGGCCTTTCGCGGACTTGCCCGTGCGGCTGTGCAGGCGCCTGCACAGCCCCTGTGCACGCGGAAGCGCGTGCGCTGGCGCGAGAACGACGCACCCCCTTCCAGGTCGGTCGACCGGCGGGGGTGGGGGGGATATAAGCCCCCCGGCCCCATGGGGTTCACGGGGGCCCGTCCCGGACGACGAAGGAGCACGCGCGCGTGGCAAGCGACGGCGAAAAGAACTCGCAGGGGGAATCCACCTTCGCCCAGGCCATCCTGGGGGATGACACCCTGACGTCTTCATGGGGGCGGCGGTGGCTGGCCCTCTCCTTCAGCGCGCGCGTGGTCCTGGCGACCGCGGGCTTCGCGGCGCTGCTCTTCGTGCCCTACCTGGGCGCGGTCGGCCTGTGGGACCCCTGGGAGACGCACTACGGCGAAGTGGGCCGGGAGATGATCCAGCGCGGCGACTACGTCTATCCCTTCTGGGAGAACGCGTGGTTCTTCTCCAAGCCGCCGCTCACCATGTGGATGCAGGCGCTGGGGATGAACCTCGTCGGCGCGCTCCGCGGCGACGGAGCCATGGGGCTCTACACGGAGTGGGGCATGCGCATGCCCTTCGCGCTCCTGAGCATCACCGCCGTGGCGCTCCTGTCGCTGGCGGTGGCGCGGGTGGTGAACATGCGCGCGGGCCTTGCCACGGGCTTCGTGCTGGCCACCATGCCGCTGTACTTCCTGCTCACCCGGCAGACCGTCACCGACACGCCCTTCGTCACCACCTTCGTGTGCGCCATGGCGTGCGCCATCATCGGGCAGTTGGACGACACCACGAAGCACCGCGTCGGCTGGTGGTACGCGTTCTATGTCTTCGCGGGCCTGGCCACGCTGGCCAAGGGCCTGCTGGGCGTGGGCCTGCCCGCGGTCATCCTGGTGCTGTACGCGATTGCCGGCGTCATCCCGTGGAGCCGCGAGAGCCTGGAGGCGCACCTGCGCTGGCTCGCCAGCGGCGAGGTCCGCGCCCAGGTGCGCGCGGGCACGCGGGCCATGCCCGTGCTGTGGGCGCAGATGTACCGGATGAAGCTGGGCACGGGCATCCTGGTGTTCGCGGCGGTGGCGGTGCCCTGGTACCTGACGCTCGTGCTCTTCAACGGCGTGGACGACGAGGGCAAGCTGTTCTGGTACCGCTTCTTCATCCACGACCACCTGAACCGCCTCACCGCGGGCGTGCACACCACCACGCCGGGCGGGTCGTTCACCTACTTCATCGAACAGGGCGGCTTCGCCATCTTCCCGTGGGTGGCGCTGCTGCCCGGCGCGTTCGCGGTCGTGTCGCGCCTCAAGCTGCGCTCGCGGGACAAGGCGGACCACCTGGCGCTCATCGCCGTGCTGTGGGTGGCGTTCGCGTTCTACCTGCTGGCCTCCAGCGCGACGAAGTTCCACCACTACGTGTTCCCGGTGCTGCCGGGCCTGGCCATCCTCATCGCGCTGTTCGTGGACCGGCTGTGGCGGGACGGCATCTCCGAGCACGCCGTGAGCCTCATCTTCGGCCTGATCCTCTTCCTCCTGGTGGGCAAGGACCTGGCGGAGAACCCCAAGGACTTCACCGACCTGTTCGTCTACAACTACGACCGGCCCTATCCGCAGGACCTGGTCACCAAGCCCATCGCGTTCTTCTCCTCGCGCCCGCTGTGGATGGGCGACCTGGTGACGCTGGTGCTCCTGGCCTTCGGCGTGTACCTGGCCTTCGACGCGTTCTCCTCCAAGGCGAAGCTGGAGCGCCCGGCCGCGGCGCGCGCGGTGGCGCTGGGCCTCCTGCTCACGGGCGGGGCCACGCTGGCCGCGGTCGCTTCGCAGGGGCAGGTGTCCGCGATGGGGCTGTGGGGCGTGGCGCTGGTGGCGCTCGCGGGCTTCCTCTTCTGGCAGGCGTCGCGGCCGGAGGAGGCGCCGGGGCGCACGGTGCTCCAGGCGGTGGGCTTCGGCCTGGCGCTGGTGGGCGTGGCGCTCGCGGTGCGCGGCTTCAAGGGGCCGCCCACGTCGGACGCGCTGTTCAAGGCCCTGTCCGGCACCATCAACGTGAAGGTGGGCATGGGCTTCGCGTTCGGCGTGGCCGGCGTGCTGGCGGCGGTGGCCGCGCTGCAGCGCTCGCGCGTGCTCTTGTTCAGCACCTTCTGGGGGCTGGCCGCGGCGTTCGCGCTCTGGTTCAACTGGGGCCACTGGGTGGACCTGTCCCACCACTGGACGCAGCGCGACCTGTTCTGGCGCTACTACAACCAGCGCAAGGCGGGCGAGCCCATCGCCGCGTACATGATGAACTGGCGCGGGGAGACGTTCTACTCGCGCAACACGGTGGAGCAGTTCCGCGCCAACGACGCCAACACGCGCATGCGCCAGTACGCGGCGCGGCCCGGCCGCGAGTGGGCGCTGGTGGAGCACAACCGCGTGAACCTGCTGCGCAACGCGGTGGGCTCCGACAAGACCGTCACCCTCATCGACCGCGACATCAACAACAAGTTCGTCCTGGTGACCATCGAGTGAGCATCCTCGTCCCGCCCCCCCTCGCGGAGCCCCTCGCGAGGGGAGGACTGCGCGTCCGCGGACTGGCGAAGCGCTTCGGCGAGCGCACCGCCGTGGAGGACCTCACCTTCGACGTGCGGCCCGGCGAGGTGTTCGGCCTGCTGGGCCCCAACGGCGCGGGCAAGACGACGACGGTGCGCATGCTGACGGGGCTGCTCAGGCCCTCCAGCGGCGACGCGGAGGTGTGGGGCCACTCCGTCACGCACGACGGCGAGTCGCTGCGCAAGGTGGTGGGGCTGCTCACCGAACAGCCCGGGCTCTACGACCGGCTCACCGCGCGGGAGAACCTGCGCTTCTTCATGAAGCTGCATGAGCTGGACGAGTCCGTCGCGTGGCCCCGGGCGAAGCACTACCTGGAGCGCTTCGGGCTGGGCGGCCGCGAGGACGACCCGTGCGGCGGCTTCAGCAAGGGCATGCGCCAGAAGCTGGCCATCGTGCGCACGCTGGTGCACGACCCGCGCGTCATCTTCCTGGATGAGCCCACCAGCGGCCTGGACCCGGAGTCCGCGCGCACCGTGCGCGACGCGGTGGCGGAGCTGGCCTCCGAGGGGCGCACCATCGTCCTGTGTTCACACAACCTGGCGGAGGTGGAGCGGCTGTGCGAGCGCGTGGCCGTGGTGCGCCGCCGCCTGCTGGCACTGGGCCCGGTGCGCGAGATGCGCCGCGCGGGCCAGTCGCTGGACGTGCGCGTGGACGGCCATGCGGAGGCCTTCGTCCCCGCGCTGGCGGCGCTGCCCTTCCGGCCCAACGTGCTGGTGGAGGGCGGGCGCCTGCGGGTGATGCTGGCGGATGAGGCGCGGGCGCCGGACGTGGTGGCGTGCCTGGTGGGCGCGGGGGCTCGCGTGCACAGCGTGGTGCCCGCGCAGCGGCCGTTGGAAGAGGTGTACCTGGACCTGCTGCGGGAAGAGGGGACGTGAGCATGGCCTTCCGGCCGCGACGCGCGTTGGCGGTGTTCTGGAAGGACTCGCTGGACCTGCGCAAGAACGTGGGCCTGCTCGTGTCCATGGCGGTGCTGCCCATGGTGATGGTGACGGTGCCCATCGGCGTGGTGTGGACGTACGTGCGGCAGCCGGACCACGCGGACCTGCGCACGGTCGCGCTCTTCTACGACCCCACGCTGCCTTTGGGCGCGAGCGCGGCGCGCTTCCTCATCGACAAGTCGCTCACCGACTGGTTCGGCATGTTCCTGGTGATGCCCGTCTTCATCCCCATCCTCATCGCGTCCCAGAGCGTGGCGGGGGAGAAGGAGCGCCGCACGCTGGAGCCGCTGCTCGCGTCGCCCGTGTCCGCGGCGGAGCTGGTGGCGGGCAAGTGCCTGGCCGCGCTGGTGCCCGCGGTGGTGCTGACCTGGGCCGCCTTCGCGCTGTTCTGCGTGGGCGTGGACTGGGTGGCGTGGCCGCTGGTGGGCGCGCCGCTGATGCCCAACGCGCTGTGGGGCTTCGGCGTGTTCGTGCTCGCGCCGCTGTTCGCATTCTTCGGCAACGGCGTCGCGGTGCTCATCTCCGCCCGGGTGAGCGAGGCGCGCATGGCGCAGCAGCTGTCCGCGCTGGTGGTGCTGCCGCTGGTGGGGCTGGTGGGTGGCCAGGTGGCCGGGGTGCTCAAGGCGGGCGTGGGCTACTACGCCATCCAGGGCGCGGTGGTGCTGGTGCTGGACTTCATCCTGCTGGCGGCCAGCATCCGGTTCCTGGACCGGGAACGTCTGGTCAGCCGCTGGGGTTGAGTCACTGGCGGGTTGGAGAGTGGACTGCCAGGGAGCCGGCCGGACGGGCAGGCGCCCGTGAAGCTGTTATGTTCCAGGGCAGGATGCCGGGGGAAGCGCGGTGGCGCTTTCGCGCCGGCGGCCCCGCATTTAGGGGTTGGGGTTACACGCGGCCACGGAGGCGCTGAAACAGACATGGGGATCTTCGACAGCATCAAGGGCGAGGCGCAGCGGAACTTCATCGCCCGCGCGGACAGCGCGAAGGGTGAGATCGTCTACAAGTATCCGGAGAAGAACGTCCGGATGAAGACGCAGCTCACCGTGGACGCGGATGAGGTGGCGCTGTTCGTCAAGGACGGCAAGGTGGAGGGGAAGCTGGGGCCCGGCCGCCACACGCTGGACACCAACAACATCCCGTTCCTGTCGCGCCTGCTGGAGGGCTTCACCGGCGGCAACATGTTCATGGCGGAGATCTTCTTCGTCTCCAACCGTGAGCACACGGGCGTGAAGTTCGGCGGCCCCATTGGCGACGTGCGCGACCCGGAGACGGGCCTGGGCATCGGCACCATGGTGTACGGCGACTTCTCCATCCGCGTGACGGAGCCGGAGAAGCTGGTGGTGGGCCTGGTCGGCATGGGCCGCGCCTCCAACGAGGAGTTCCTGGGCTGGTTCAAGGGCCAGGTGCTCAAGGTGACGCGCGACCGCACCGCCGAGCTGCTGGTGAAGAAGAAGTGGCCGCTGCTGGACGTGACGAGCGGCGCCTACGTGGAGGAGATGGAGCAGGAGATCCTCGCCGGCCTCAAGCCGCACGTGGACTCCTACGGCCTCACCATCGTCCGCATGGGCAACTTCGTCGTCAGCATCAAGCCCGAGGACGAAGTCACGCTGAAGAAGCTGTCCAAGGACGTCGCGTACTCGCGGCTGGCGGGCGGCTTCCAGCAGTACGCGCAGGGCCAGGCGATGCTCGGCGCGTCCGAGGGCATGGCCAAGGGCGGTGGCGGCTCCGACGGCGCCATGCAGGGCATGGGCATGGGCATGGGGTTCGGCATGGCGCAGATGTTCGCCAACCAGCAGAACCAGCAGCAGCAGCGCCCCGCGGAGCCCGCTCAGGCGGCCCCTCCCGCGGACACGCGCAGCCCGGCGCAGCGGCTCAAGGAGATCAAGGAGCTGAAGGACGCGGGCGTGCTCTCCGACGAGGAGTACGCCGCCAAGCGCGCGGAGCTGATGAAGCTGCTGTAGTCCCGCCGCTGTCCGCGCTGACATGAGGGCCCTGTCTCCCAGCTGGGGAGGCGGGGCCTTCGCGCTTCTTCAGGGGGCGGGCGTGCCCGGCACGGCGAGGCGCAGCTGTTCGTGCAGGGTCTCCGCGCGCAGGTAGAGGAACTGCACGTCGCCGAAGGCCAGCGTGGCGCCGTCGTGGAGCATCACCTGGGCCTTGAAGCCCAGGGGGGCGCCGTTGATGAAGGTGCCGTTCATGGACTGGGCGTCGCGCACGGAGAAGTCCCCGGCGCCCGCGTTCCAGCGCAGGGTGGCGTGGTGCTGGGAGACGGAGGGGTCCGGCACCACGAGGTCGCACGCGTCGGTGCGGCCCACGGTGAACTCCTCGCCGTCCTGGTTCGGCTGGAGGAAGTGCACCTCCAGGTTGTCGAAGTCGCGCAGCATCGCGAGCAGCCGCTCCTCCATGCGCGAGCGGTGCGCCATCCCCACCGTGCGCATGCCCACCATGCCCGGGGCCACCACGGCCTTGAAGGCGGCGTCCACGGGCTGCTGGATGAGGGCGATAGCGCCGGACGCGGACCGGAAGGACTCCAGCGAGGCGCCCGCGAAGGGACGGAGCTGTTTCACGGACACCATGGCTTGGGACCCTACGTGCAACGCGTGGAGACGGGAAGGGGCCTACGATGCCAGCGGCGTGGCGTCGGCCCGGGGCATCTGGGGCACCGTCGAGGCCGGCGTCTTCGCCGGGGCCGCGGGCGTCGGCGCGGGCGTGTCGTCCAGCCGGCGCAGGTCCAGCTTCATGGGCACCTGGAGCGTGGTGCTCAGCCGCAAGAGCAGCACGTCCGGCGCGAGGCCGTTCTCCCCAATCGCCTGCGTCAGCTCGCGCGCGGAGGGCGCGCTGCCGCGGGCCCAGAGCTCCTTGAGGAACGCGCCCGCCTCCGGCGCGTGCCACCACGCCGGGCCGAAGCGCGCCTTCAGCTGCCCCTGGAGCTGCCCGGCCAGGAACCACGCCCGGAAGCTGTCGGCGGACTGGTAGAAGTCCTCCTGGTCCACGAGGTAGCGCTCCACGTCGTCCGCCGTCATGGGCATGGCGCCCGTGCGCGCCATCAGGGCTCGGTAGAGCTCGCGCGGATCCACGTCCGTGCGGCGGTGCAGCTCCAGCTGGTAGAGCAGCCGGCCCGCGGCGTGGCGGATGAGGTACAGCTTGTGCGCGCTGGAGGCCGCCAGGTACTGGGCGCGCTTGTCCGCATCTCCCAGCACGCCCGCGTTCTCCTCCAGCCACACCGGGTCCTCCAGCAGGTCCTCGAAGAGCGCGGAGTACGCCTCGCCCACGGTGGGGTTGCCCAGCCGCGCCAATTCGAAGCGGGCCTCCTGCGTGAAGGCCATGTGCAGGAGGTGCCCCACTTCATGCAGCACGCGGCCCTGGTGCAGCACGCCCGTGCCCGGCTTGAAGGACAGCCGCACGTCGGACGGCACCTTCACCGCCAGGGCCAGCGGGCGCGGGTTCTTCCGCGGCAGGTCGCGCGCGTCCACCTTCACGTTGGGCAGCGCGCTCAGGTCGATGCCCATCCCCGCCACCGTGGCCTGCGCCTTCGCCAGCGACTCGCCCTTGGGGAACGCGTCCTCCACCTCGCGCGAGCGGAACAGGCGCGGGATGTCCGCGCGGGTGATCTGCGCGAAGGGCAGCCCCAGCTCGCGCTGGGCGAGCCGCTCCATCACCAGCCGGTACGGCTCCTGCGTGGCCTGGAGCACGTCTTCCGCCAGCTGCGCCAGCCGCTCCAGGTCCGCCTGCCGCAGCTCGCTGCCGAAGGCCTCGTAGGACTCGAAGCCCATCTGCCGCACCAGCTCGCGGGTGCGCGTCTCGCGGCGCTGGAGCGTCTGGTTGAGGCGGGTGAGCGCGGGCGTGGCGGCCGCGTAGAGCGCCCTGCGCCTGAGGGCGCTCTTCTCGTTGGCGAGCAGCCGCTCCAGGTCGTGGTAGCGCACCTCGCGCCCGTCCACGTTCAGCTTGAGGGACGCCTCCAGGTTGGCGGACGCGTCGTTGTGCTCGGCCAGCTCGCGCGACAGGAACTCACCGGCGAAGTGGCCGTGGAGCGCGGTGAGGGCGCGCAGTTCGCGCGGGTCCTTGGTCAGGTGCCGCAGCCGGTCGATGCGCCGCAGGTTCTCCAGGCTGAAGAGCGCCTGCTTGCCGCTGTAGGTGGCGGAGATGTCCACCGCCTTGCCCTCCGTCCAGAAGTCCCAGACGAGCCGGTGCTGCTCCTCCAGCAGGAGGGCGGACTCCGCGGACAGGGCGTTCACCTCGCCAGTCAGCAGCTCTTCCTCGCTGGGAGGGGGGACCGCGACCGGGGGCGGCGCCTTGTGACAGGCGCTCAGCAAACACAGGGTGGCGGCGAGGAGGGACGGAATCCTTGGGGACATGGGCCGCCCATGTTACTTCCGACCCGCCGATGCCCAACGTAAACCCATGGCGAGCGGCCCGAGGACGCCAGGGCCTCTACTCCGCCCTGCGACAGTTCTTCGCCAGCCAGGGATACCTGGAAGTGGAGACGCCGCTGCTCGTGCCCACTCCCGGCATGGAGCCGTACATCTCCGCCTTCGAGACGCCCTTCGTCCCGGAGACGGACCTGGGCAAGGCGCGCACGCTCTACCTGCACACCAGCCCCGAGTACGCGATGAAGCGCCTGCTCGCGGAAGGAGCGGGGCCGCTGTTCCAGATCTGCAAGGTGTTCCGGAACGGCGAGGTCTCCCAGACGCACAACCCGGAGTTCACGCTGCTGGAGTTCTACCGGCCGCACGCGGACTACCACGCCATCATGGACGACCTGGAGGGCGCGCTGGCGGCGGCGGGCCGGGCGGCGGCGGACGCGAAGGAGAGTGAGCCCGGCGCGGACCCCGCCTTCTTCACGCGCACGCCGTACGAGCGCGTGACGGTGCGGGACGCGGTCTTTCGCGCCACGGGCGTGGACATCCACGTGCACTCGGACGGCGCGTCGCTCAAGCGGGCCGCGGACGCCGTGGGCGTGCACACCGGGAACTCCACGTCCTTCGACGACGTCTTCTTCCACCTCTTCCTGGAGCGGGTGGAGCGGGGCTTGGGCCACGAGCGGCCCACCTTCCTGATGGAATACCCCGCGTCCATGGCGGCGCTGTCCCGGCTGAAACCCGGCGACGGCCGCGTGGCGGAGCGGGTGGAGCTGTACGCGAAGGGGCTGGAGCTGGCGAACGGCTTCTCTGAATTGACGGACGCGGTGGAGCAGCGCGCGCGGCTGGTGGAGGAGCAGGAGCTGCGCCGCGAGCTGGGCCGCGCCGTGTATCCCCTGGACGAGCGCTTCCTGGAGGCGGTGGGACGCATGCCGCCGTCCGCGGGCATCGCCGTGGGGCTCGACCGAATCCTGATGCTGCTGCTCGGGGTCCAGCGCATCGAGGACGTCCTCCTGTTCCCCGCGCACGGGTTCGTCTGATGCTCAAGGTGCTCCAGACGCTGTTCGCTGGCACGGCCACGGTGGGCCTCACGGGCGTGACGTCCGCGACGGTGACGCTGCTGTCCGGGTTGGATCAGCACCCGGCGGCGGACAAGGTGCTGGGGGCCTGGGGGCGCTCGGCGCTGGCGGCCGCGGGCGTGCGGCACGAAGCCTTCGGCCTGGAGAACATCCCGAAGGACGGCAACGTCGTCTTCGTGAGCAACCACCAGTCGCACTTCGACGCGATGGTGAACTTCGCGCACATCGACAAGCACACGCGCTACGTCGCCAAGGCGGAGCTCTTCAAGGTGCCCGTGTTCGGCCGGGCCATGCGCGTCGCGGGCAACATCCCCGTGCAGCGCACCGGCGGCGCGGATGACCGTGCCCGGCTCCAGGAGGCCGTGACGGCGCTGCGCGAGCGGGTCAGCGTGCTGTTCTACGCGGAAGGCACGCGCAGCCCGGATGGAGAGCTGAGGCCCTTCAAGAAGGGCGCCGCCACGCTGGCCATCCAGGCGCAGGTCCCCGTCGTCCCCATGGCCGTCTCCGGCACGCGGCTCATCCTCCCCAAGGGCGGGCGGGCCATCCAGTGGGGGCAGCGGGTCGCGTTGGTGGTGGGCAAGCCCGTGCCCACCGAAGGGCTGACGTTGGCTGACCGGGATACCCTGACCCGCCGCCTGGAAGAAGCGGTGGCGGGGCTGTACGCCGAGGCGCGCCAGCGCTCGGGAGACCTTTCATGAAGAAGAGCACCCAGACCCCGTCGCAGGCCCACCCCTGGCATGGCATCTCGCCGGGGCCGGAGGCCCCTGAAGTCGTCACCGCGTACATCGAGATCGTCCCCACGGACGCCGTGAAGTACGAGATGGACAAGGAGTCCGGCATCCTGATGCTGGACCGGCCGCAGCGCTTCAGCAGCCAGTGCCCCACGCTCTACGGCTTCATCCCGCGCACGTACTGCGGCGAGCAGGTGGCGAAGCGCTGCGCGGAGCGCACCGGCCACAAGGACATCCTCGGCGACGGGGACCCCATCGACATCTGCGTGCTGACGGAGAAGGTCGTCTCCAACGGCAACCTGCTGGTGCACGCGGTGCCCGTGGGCGGCTTCCGGATGGTCGACGGCAACGAGGCCGACGACAAGATCATCGCGGTGCTGGAGTCGGACCTCGTGTACGGCGAGCTCCAGTACATCGCGCAGCTGCCGCGCCCGCTGCTGGACCGCCTGAAGCACTACTTCCTCACCTACAAGCAGATTCCCGGTGAGGGAAAGCGCAGCGTGGAGATCGCGGAGGTCTACGACAGGCAGGAGGCCATGGAGGTCATCCGCCGCAGCATGCGCGACTACGACAAGCTCTTCGTGGCGCCGGAGGCGAAGCCCGCGAAGAAGTCCGCGCCGGCCGCTCGCCGCAAGACGGCCGTGGCGAAGGCCAAGGGCCCCACGGGCCGGGGCAAGAAGTAGCCGCTTCCAGCAAGTCCCACCGCGCGGGAAGGGCAGGGCCCCCTTCCTTTCGCGCGTGGACCGTGCGTGCTCGCGCCTACGAGCGGCGGGCGCGCTTGGGCGCGGGGGTGGCGGCGCGCTTGCCCCGGGCCGGAGCGGCGGCCTTGCGCGCCGTCCTGGCCTTGGCGGCGGAGGCCGTCTTCGCCACCTTCTTGGTGGCCTTCTTCGCCACGGCCTTCACGCGGGTGGCGGCCTTCTTGGCCACGGCCTTCACCTTGCCCACGACCTTCTTCGCGGCCTTCTTCGCCGGGGCCACGGCCCGGCGCACGGAGGGCTTCTTGCCCGCGGCGGCCTTCTTCGCCGGCTTCGAGGCGGGGCCGGGGACGGCGGTGCCCCGGGCGGGCAGCTGGTCCACGAGCTTCTTGGGCGCGATGGCGCGGTAGCTCTCGTCGATCCACGCCTTGATGACGGGCACCGGCACCTGCGAGGCCTCGTCGAAGTGGGCGGTCACCCAGCCGCTCTTGCCCAGGCCGTACTCGGTGGGCTCGGTGAAGGGCAGCGTGAGCGCGGCGTCCTTGGAGTCGGGCAGCTTGGCGGAGAGGTTCAGCTTCTCGCCGTCGACGGTCATGAAGAGGAAGGTCTTGTCGTTGACCTTCATCGCCCGGTGGCCCCAGGGGAAGTCCTCGTGGGCGCCGGGGTAGCTCATCGCATGTTCGCGCAGCACGGCTTCGACCTTCTGCGTCTCGTTCTCTGCGGGCATGGGCACCTTGCTCGTTGTGTTTCGGGACAGCTTAACCGCACCTGTCGCATCCAGCGTATTCCCCAATGTGACGCTTGCTGGAGGAAAGACGGGTGACGGGTCACCCGTGGTTTCCCGCATCCGTCGGAACCCTTGGTCCTAGGTACGGGGTGGGGGGCACGCATAGTCTCGGGGTCAACGATAAGGAGTCGCCTCCCGATGCCCCAGTCCCTGCTCGCCACGGATGGCTACAAGTTCAGCATGGCGGAGGCCGGCTGGCCCCTGCGGAAGGAGACGTTCTACTACTCGCACCGCAAGGGCGGGCCCCAGGTGATGCCGCTGGACCTGGCGGCCTGGGTGAAGAACCTGCTGCCGGAGCCGCAGCCGGACGACTACGCGTTCCTCGCCCGCCACGACTACGAGATGGGCGTGGGCTTCAAGGCGGCCATCCTGCGCAAGGCGCAGCTGTCCGTGCGCGCCATCCCGCGAGGCGCGCTGTTCCTGCCGCGCGAGCCCATCCTCACCCTCACCGGCCCCTCCGCGCTGGTGTCGTGGCTGGAGCCGATGCTGTTGCAGCTCAACTACCGCGTCCAGGTGGCCACGCAGGCGCTGCAGGACCGCGAGGCACTGGCCCGGACGCTGGCCACGGTGACGTGCGAGGAGGAGAAGCGCATCGCCCTGGAGACGCTGGACCAGGTGGGCGTGCGGGCCGTGTCCATCCAGGTGGATCCGGAAGGCTACGTGCGGCGGGTGCGGGCGCAGGTGAAGGAGCTGGTGGACGTCGTGGAGGACCCCTCGCGCATCTTCGAGGTGGGCCTGCGCGCGGCGACCTGTCTGGAGCAGCACGAGCTGGCCCTGCGCGCGTGCCAGGAGGCGGGCGTGCAGCGCACGAGCAACGTGGAGGGCGCGCGCGTGCTGGGCATGATCCCCGTGGGCACCATGGGCCACGAGCACGTGCAGCGCTACGGCTCCGACGACGCGGCCTACCGCGCGATGCACGAGCGCCGGCCGCAGCGCTCCAGCTACCTGCTGGACACCTTCGACACGCTGACGTCGGGCATCCCCGCGGCGTTCAAGCTCATCTCGGAGGACCCGCAGGGTGGGGACTCCATCCGGTTCGACTCCGGCAACAAGAAGCTCCAGTACCTGTACGCGGTGACGCGCGCGCGGGATTTGGGCATCAAGCCGGTCATCATCCTGGAGGACGGCCTGGACGCGCAGATGACGCGCGAGTTCGAGGAGCTGCGCAAGCAGGTGGGCTGGGAGCCGACGACGCAGTTCTACGGCTACGGTGGCCACATCGTGGCGCGCACCATGTCCCATGCGCTGACGCGCGACCGGGTGGCGGCCATCTACAAGCTGTCGTGCTCGGGCGCGACGCCGGTGATGAAGTTCGGCAACGAGCTGGCGGAGGGCAAGCAGAGCGTGCCGGGCACGCCCGTCCTCTTCCGCCGCCGCACGGGCACGGGGCCGCTGGGCCTGGTGGGGCAGGCGGGGGAGGCGACGCCCCAGGGCTACTTCCCGCTGATGGAGTCGGCCCCGTCCACACCCTCACTGGTGGCGACCGAGGGCCTGACGCAGGAGGAGCAGCGCATCGGGTACACTGCCACCACGCAGGCGCTGGTGGAGTCCCTCACCCGGCGCCACTTCCCGCAGGGCCGCTGACGCCATGGGCCAAGGCGGCGCTGACGGGCCTGGAGAGCACGTCATGCCGCTGCCGCTTCCCCGGTTCCACGACGACGCACGTGTCGGCCAGCTCTACCTGGAGCGCGTGGCGGAGGTCTCCCAGGAGGCCTGGCGCTACGCCGCCGAGCACCGCGTGCGTCCGGCCCGCGAGGACCGCTTCCGCATCGCGGCGTTCGGCATCGACGCGCAGGTGGCCTTCTGCACGCCGGGCGCGAGCCTCTTCGTCCCGGGCGCGGTGGAGGACACGCAGCGCACGCTGCGCTGGCTGTACGCGCACCTGGACCGGCTGACGGGGCTCATCTTCTCGCTGGACACGCACCGGGTCTTCCAAATCTTCCATCCGGCGTGGTGGAAGGACGCGTCAGGGGCTCCGCCCGCGCCCATGACGGTCATCACCGCGAAGGACGTGCGCGAGGGCCGCTGGCGGGCCACGCGCCATCCGGAGGAGAGCCTGGCGTACTGCGAGGGGCTGGAGGCGAGCGGCCGGTACGTGCTGACCATCTGGCCGTACCACGCGCTCCTGGGCGGGCAGAGCCACGCGCTGGTTCCCGCGATGTACGAGGCGAGCCTCTTCCACGCGCTGGTGCGGGACACGCCCACGCACTTCGAATTGAAGGGCGAGCACCCGCTGACGGAGAACTACTCCGTGATGGCGCCGGAGGTGACGGAGGTGAAGGGCCAGCGCGTGGGCGAGTTCAACGCGCGGCTGATGGAGCACCTCTTGTCATTCGACCGCGTGTACGTCTTCGGGCAGGCCAGCTCGCACTGCGTGCTGTCCACGCTGCGCGACCTGCAGCAGTCCCTGGAGCGCACGGACAAATCGAAGCTGGGGAACATCTACATCCTGGAGGACGCGATGAGCCCCGTGCCCGCGCCTCCGCTGGAGCCGCTGCCCGCGGCGCTGGACTTCCCTCGCGTGGCGAAGGAGGCCCTGGCGGGCTTCAAGGCCGCGGGGATGCGCGTGGTGCGCACGACGGATCCGATTCCGTAGGACCGCGCTGCCGCTACCGGCCCAGGTGCGCGAGCGCCCACTTCGCGGTGGCGTCGCGCAGCGTCTCCCTGGCGGTGGCACCGGGGCGGGCCTGTCCGTTCAGCTCCACCACCTCGCGGAAGAGGGACAGCTCCGGCCCGTTGTCCCGCTGCACGACGCCCGCGAAGAGCACCACGTGCGTGCCCTGCGCGCGCGCCAGCCTCGCGAGCGCCACGGGGCCCTTGCCCATGGACGTCTGCCGGTCGAAGCGCCCCTCGCCCGTGAGCACCAGGTCCGCGAGCAGCACGCGCCGCTCCATCCCCAGCGCCCGCGCCACCAGGTCATACCCGGACGTGAGCTTCCCGCCTCCGAGCGCCGCGAGCCCGTAGCCCAGGCCTCCCGCCGCGCCCGCGCCCGGGAGGTTCGCGGCCTCCTCGTCCACGATGCGGCAGAACGTGGCCAGCGCCGCCTCCAGCTCCTCCACCGTCGCCGCGTCCGCGCCCTTCTGCGGACCGAAGAGGCGCGCGGAGCCGTCCGTACCCAACAGCGGCGTCGTCACGTCCGTGGCGATGAGCAGCTCCACCTGCTCCAGGCGTGGGTGCTTCCCGCTCGCGTCCACGCGCGAAAGCCTGGCGAGGCTCGCGCCCCCCGGCGGCAGCGGCGCTCCGTCCGCGTCCAGGAAGCGGAAGCCCAGCGCCTCCAGCGCGCCCTTGCCGCCGTCCGTGGTGGCGCTGCCGCCCAGGCCGACGATGAGCCGCTCGCATCCCGAGTCCAGCGCCGCGCGCATGAGCTGCCCCGTGCCGTATGTGCACGCGGCCCGCGCATCCCGCTGCTCCGGCGGCACCCGCGCGAGCCCCGAGGCCTGCGCCATCTCCACCACCGCGGTGCGCCCGTCGTCCAGCCGCGCCCAGCAGGCGTCCACCGGCGTGCCCATGGGGCCGCGCACGGTGAGCCTGCGGCGCTCGCCCTTCGGCATGCCCACGAGCAGCGCGTCCAACGTGCCCGGGCCTCCGTCCGCGAGCGGCGCCACGTCCAGCACCACGTCCAGCGAGGCCTGCCGCAGCCCCTCCGCCATGGCGTCCGCGGCCTCGGCCGCGCTCAGGGTGCCCTTGAACTCCTGGGGCGCAAGCAGCCAGCGTGGGGGAATCATGCTCGGGCACCTACGGGCTTGGACCGCGCGGACACAGGGGAACTCCGGTGGGCGCTCCGCCACCGCGTCTGCAGCATGGACGTCATCGTTCCTCCCGGGCCGGGGCGGTACTGACCCCGGCATACCATTCCAGGAGGGGACGTGGCCCCCGCAGTGACGGCATCACGCGCTGTGAAATCCGCTCCAACCGCAGGAGGAGCCTGGACACCTCGTCCGACGGCTGCCGGGCGGGGCCCTGGATGCGCTGACAGAAGAACGTGCGGCACCCGAACGGCCGGTCCGCGTACACGGTGCAGCGCAGGCCCGCGGCGTCCAGGTAGGGGCAGGCGCCGTCGGCGCGAGGGGGCGGGAGGGGCTTGCTGCGCTTGAGCAGCTCCCACTCCGGGAGCCACAGCCAGGGCTGGCGCTTCGTGACGGCCAGCTGGCAGCACTCACCGCTCGCGGGGCACGAATACGGGGCGTAGGCCTCGTCCGCCTGGCGGTAGACGGTGCGCGTCTCCTGGAGGGCGCGCTCCAGCGCCCGCGTACCGGACGCGGGGGCCTCATCGTCTGCGTCGTCCCAATCCCGGCGTGCCATGACTGAACCGTTCCCGCACGTCGGGGTCCAGTCGATGGACCCCTTGGATGGGTCCTACCCTAACTCACAGCATGCGCAGGACGAAACATTTGAGGTAGCGCGTCTCGCGCAGGTTGAGGAGGACGGGGTGGTCGCGGCCGGCGCCGCGGCGCTCGATGATCTGCACCCGGCGCTTCGCGTCCGCCGCCGCGGAGGCGAGCATCTCCTCGAAGGCCTGCTCATCCACGTGGTACGTGCAGCTCGCGGTCACCAGGATGCCGCCGGGGCGCAGGAGCTGGAAGGCGCGCAGGTTGAGCTCCTTGTAGCCGCGCACCGCCGCCGGGATGGCGTCCTTGTTCTTCGCGAAGGAGGGCGGATCAATCACGATGGTGTCGTAGCGCTTGCCCTCGTCCACCGCGTCGCGCAGGAAGTCGAACGCGTTGGCCGTCACGACCTCCAGGTTGGAGAGCTTGTTGGACTGGGCGTTGTCGCGCAGCTGCGCGGAGGCGGCGTCGGAAATCTCCACCGCCGTGACGTGCTTCGCGCGCGTGGCCAGCTGGAGCGCGAACCCGCCCACGTAGCTGAAGCAGTCCAGCGCCTCGCCGAAGGCGTACTGCGCCGCCATCACGTGGTTCTCGCGCTGGTCCAGGAACGCGCCCGTCTTCTGGCCCTCCAGCAGGTCCGCGCGCATGCGCACCAGCCCCTCGTCGAAGGAGACGGGGCCCGGCGGCAGCGTGCCGCGCAACAGTCCCTTCTCCGGCGTGAGGCCCTCCAGGTGGCGCACGCTCACGTCGGAGCGGTTGACGATGCCCTTGGGGTGGAGCAGCTCCTCCAGCAGGTCCGCGATGAGCGCCTTGCGCTGCTCCATGGCGGGGACCAGGAACTGCACGCTCAGGTAGTCGCCGTAGCGGTCCACCACGAGCCCGGGCAGGCCGTCCGCCTCGCCGTGCACCAGGCGGTACGTCGTCTCGCCGGGCAGCGCGAGCTTGCGCAGGCTCTCCGCGGACTGGAGGCGCTGGCGGAAGAAGTCCGCGTCCACCGCGACGTCGTCGTTGGTGAGCCAGCGCAGCGAAATCTTGGACTGCTTCGAATAGAAGGCCTTGCCCATGAACCAGCCGCGGCCGTCCACCACGCGCACGACCTCGCCGCCCTGGAGGCCGGGGTCGCCGTTGAGGTCCGCGCGGTAGATCCACGGCGGACCCGCGAGCCAGCGGTCGGAGCCGCGGCGCAGGAGCATCACCTGGGGCGTGCCGTCCGGGCCCAGCTCCGGCGACGTGCGGTCCGGCCGGAGCTTCTCGGGGCGCTGCCCGTGCTTCTCCGGGCGCTGGCCGGGCTTGCCGCCGCGTCCGGGGGGAGGGGAGCCGGGC
>NZ_RAWC01000173.1:0-19593 GCF_003611685.1 Corallococcus sp. CA049B
CGCCAGCTCCACGTCGCGCCCCCACCCCGCCGCCCGTGGTGCGCGACGTGGAGCTGGCGTCGAAGGTGGAGGCGCTCACGCAGCAGGTGGCGGACCTGGAGCGCATGGTGGCGCAGCAGGCGCGCGTGATGCGCGCGATGATGGACGCGCTGGAGGCCCGGGGCGCGTTGACCCGCGAGGAGGTCCAGGCGAAGGCCCGGTGAACACGGCATGGCGCTCCCCTTCTCCGAAAAGCTGAAGCTGGAGCTGACCGTCACCGCGGGCGAGCAGGCCTTCGCCATTCCGGGCGGCCAGGTGCGGGACTTCTCGCTGCGGATGACGCCCACCGGCTTCCGCTGCGAGCTGACGTTCTGGACCGCGCTGGAGAAGGCGGACGCGGCGCTGTTCACCGCGTTCAGCAAGCCGGACCTGGTGCGGGTGCGGCTGGCGCTGTCCGGCGTCTTCGACCCGCCGCCCGCGCCGCTCGTGGTGCAGGGCATCGTCACGGAGAAGCGCGTCGGCGGCACCGCGCACGGCAAGAAGGACAGCGTGGCGGTGGCCTTCCGCCAGTACACGGTGACCTTCGAGGACCCCGCGCGAGTCCTCTGGAAGCAGCACCGCCCGGTGGAGCTGCACACGGCGAAGAAGCTGTCGGAGCTGCTGGACGCGCACAAGCCCGGCGGCCTGCTGCTCACCTACGACTGGGACGCGCTGGAGGCGAAGCAGGCCCTGGTGTGCCTGGGCATCGGGGATGACCCCGCGGCCGCGAGCTTCTACGACTTCGTCCTCTGGTACGTGGACACGCGCGGCGGCGTGCTCACCTACGACAGCCCCAAGGACACGTACACCTTCTCCGCGAAGAAGCCGGCCACGGGCACCGTCACCGGGCTCAGCCGCAAGCACGTGTCGCGCGTGGACGTGGAGCTGCCGCCCGTCATCCGTCACAACACGCGGGTGCTCAACGGCTTCGGTGCCGGGGCGACCACGGTGGCGCTGGAGCAGTCCCAGTCGGTGGCGGGCATCCAGCACGACATGCTGGTGCGCACGCCCATCGCGGCGGAGGCGGAGCAGCGTCAGTCCCTGGAGAAGGGACGCCTGCGCGTGCGCAAGCGGCGGCTGCGGCTGACGTTCCTGGACATGCCGCCCGTCGCGCTGCACCCGGGGGCGCTTATCAAGCTGGACGGAGGCCGCTGGAGCCCGGACCTCACGGGCCTGGGCGAGGACCATCGCGTCGCGGAGCTGGCCTTCGACGGCGTGGGGCTCCAGGCCGGGCCGCACGACGGGCAGCAGGAGACGATGCAGGGCTACACGGTCTCCCTGTCCGTGCTGCTGGAGCAGAAGTCGGATCCGGTGCCGGACTTGCCCGCGTACCGGCCGCCCCGCTACCCCATCTACGTCGAGGGCAAGATGCACAGCCCCGGCGGCGAGGCCTCGGACCGCATCTACCTCCAGGTAGATGATCAGAAGACGTCCGTGACGAACTACCGGGTCGCGATTCCCCTCTGGAACAAGACGGTGAGCGTGCCGGCGGAGCCCGGTGAGTTCCCGGGGACGTTCTACTTCCCGCCGTACAAGAACGAACGGGTGCTGGTGGCGCTGCACTTCGACCACGCGGCGCTGCACCGCTTCCTGGACTGGGGCGAAGGCGTGCGCATGCCCCAGGACAGCCAGGGCGATCAGATCCTCTTCGGCAAGAACGGCGCGAACCAGACCGCGCTCACGCACGACTTCCAGGACAACAAGCCGGTGTGGAACCTGGGGCGGGTGAACTCCAACGACACGGAGATCATCCGCCTGTCGGAAGGGCACCTCCTCATCCAGACGAAGGAGAACCCCGGCGCCGCCGCCGCCACGCCCACGTATGACGTGACGCCGCAGGTGGAGACGGCCAAGGGCGACCTCACCGCGGGCGTGGACGGCGCGGTGAGCGACGCGACGGCGGCGTACAAGGAGTCCTCGGCGGCGGTGAACTCGAAGTTGAACGCGGCGATGGAGGAGACGGGCGCGGCCCTCGCCGCCGCGGAGGCCCAGGTGAAGGGCAAGGCCGCTGAATCCCGCGCCAAACTCACCGGCGCGCTCAACGGCGTGGATGGCCAGGCGGGCGCGCTCTCCGGCGCCGCCGCTGAAGCCAAGGCCGCGCTCGCGGGGCTGAAATGAACGACCTGCGCGCCACCGTGGCGAAGCACAATGCGGCCGTGGAGGGCTTCGGCTCCGGCATCACGCCGCGCCTCGCCACCGCGAAGGGCGAGGTGGAGACGCTGGCCCAGGGGGTCGTGGAGCAGGTCGCCGCGCTCCGCCCCTCCATCAGCGCGTCGCTGGGGGCGCTGCTCACGCAGGTGAACGCGGCGAACGTGACGCTGGCGGACCCCTCCCCTCGCTTCGACGCGCTGGCCTCGGAGGTGGAGGGCCACCAGCAGGCGCTGACCGCCTCCAGCACCACGGCGCGCACGCAGGCGGAGTCGCTGGGGCAGGAGGCGACGGCGAAGAGCCAGGGGCTGGAGGCGCAGGCGAAGTCGTCCGCGGAGTCGTCGCAGGGACAGCTCACCGCGCTCCAGCAGCAGGTGGCCCAGAAGTGCGACGCGGACAAGAAGTCCTTCGACGCGAAGCTCGCGAAGCGCAAGGGCTCCAAGGAGGAGACGGAGGCCCGCCGCGCGCAGGGCCATGCGCTGATTGAACAGACGCGCTCCCAGCTCACGCAGGACCTCACGGGCGTGGGGTCGACCCTCACGGCGGCGCTGGCGGCGGTGCTGGTGCGGCTGACCACCTCGCGCGACGCGGCGACGGGCCGAAGCACCCAGCTCACCTCCACGCTGGACGGCGCGGTGAAGAGCCCCGTGAGCGCGCTGATGGCGCTGCACCAGGAGATCGTCAACGCGGGCACCACGGCGAAGGACGCCCACCAGCAGCAGCAGTCCGTGCTGGACGGCCAGCGCAAGACGCTGGTGGATCAGCTGATGGCCGCGGCGTCGGCGTCCGCCGCCATCGTGGATCCGCTGGACACCCAGGTGGCCCCGTCGCTGACCGCGGGCAAGACCCAGGCGGACACGGCGCTGGACACGCTGGGCAAGACGATTGGAGGCCAGGTGGCCAGCGTCACCGCGCAGCTCACGGCGGTGGAGAAGCTCATCGACCAGGTGCAGAAGCAGGTGGAGACCGCCATCACCACGGTGAGCGGCACCATCGACGGCGTGGTGCAGGGCGCGCTCATGGCGGTGGAGACCCTCAAGGCACCGCTGAAGGCCACGCTGGAGGCGGCCTTCACCACGCTGGACACGCTGGTCGCGACCGTCAGCGCCCTCAAGCAACAGGTGATGGCGCTGTTCGAAGCGCTGCCGCAGCTGCTGGAGCAGCTCCAGACCCTCTTCCAGCAGATCGTCGGCTCGCTGGAGTCGCTGCTGGAGCGGGCCATGGGCCTGCTGGACGCCATCCCGGCCGCGGACCTGCCCAAGCCGCTGGTGAGCCCCGCGGTGCAGGGCATCAGCCAGGTGGTGGGGCAGATCACCACGCAGCTGGGCACCCTCTCGTCTCAAGTAGGAACGCAGCTCCAGGCGGTGCAGAAGACCATCGTCTCGCAGGTGGAGACGGTGCAGACCCAGGCGCAGACGCAGATCGACACGGCCACGACGCAGGCCGTGACGCAGATGGGCACGCTCACCCAGTCCGTCCTCCAGGGCATCGAGCAGGCCACCGCGCAGGTGGGCCAGATTGTCGCCGCGGCCGTTACGCAGATTGGCACCGTGAAGGACCAGGGCGTGCAGCAGATTGAGGCCATGAAGCAGCAGGTCGCCGCCCGGGTGACGCCGCTGGACACGCAGGTGCCCCAGCGCCTGGAGGCCCTGGACGCGCAGGTGGGCTCCGGCATCGACGCGGCGGTGCAGGCCATGCAGACCGCGCGCGACACGGCGGAGGGCCAGGTGACGTCCGCCAAGGGCCGGCTGGACTCGCACCTGGGCACGACGAGCTCGTCCGTGACGGCGGGACTGACGTCGCTGGAGCAGGCCCGCGGCAGCGCGGAGACGTCCCTCGCCTCCCAGGTGGACTCAGCGCTGGCGGCCTTCAAGCAGCGCGCGGAGGGCCTGAAGGCGGGCGCCCAGACGCAGGTGGACTCCGTCTCCACCCAGGCCACGGGGCAGAAGCCCCAGCTCCTCTCCCCTCTGGACGCGATTGGCGCCCAGCTCCAGGCGGGCGCCTTCGCCAAACCGGTGACGGCGGCGAACGGCCGGGTGACGTCCGCGCTCAACGCGCTGGGCCCGAAGCTGGACGCGCTCGCGTCCTGAGCCCTACTGGGGCGAGGCGACGGAGATCGGCGGCTCGGGAGCCTTGGGCGCGGCCGGGGCCTTCGGCGCTTCGGGCACGGACTCCTGGGCCGGCACGCCCTTCGGCAGGTCCGTGCGGATGCGGCTCTCCTGGAGCTCGATGTCCACTGTCTTGGGCACCGGCACGTCCAGCAGCGCCTGCCACGCGCCGTTGGGCGTGGTGAAGAGGAAGCTCACCGCCACCGCCTGCTCGGGCGGCAGGGGGATCTTCACCTGCTTGGTGCGGCTCGGGTAGATGACCACCGTCTGGAGCACGGAGTCATCCGGGCTGATGACCTTGGCCGCGACGTCCGCGTAGCCCTCCGTCATCGACGTCTTCGACACCGTGCGGATGAGCATGTACAGCGGCCGGCCCTGGTTGGTGCCGGCCGGCGCCTTGACGTTCACCGTCAGGCTGGGCGCCGCGCAGCTGCCCACCACCACCGCCGTCACCAGCCCCGCCGCCAGCCTCACGCTCCTGCCCTTCATGGCACCACCCCACGGAATGGCGCCCAAGGCTCGCCGCGCAACCCGAAGCTGATCTCCAACACCTTCTCGTTCGCCGCCAGCCCGCGGCCCGGCAGCACCCACACCACGTTGGACTGATCCGTCAGCGTCGCGGACTCCAGCAGGCGGAAGCAGTTCCACGACGACTCGGACATCTCCATGGAGCGGTAGCGCTTCCCGTCCCGCTGCGGCGAGCGCAGCTCCACGCCAATGGACGACGGCTGCGGGCTCCACCAGCTCAGGGGGAAATCACCCCACGCCGGCCGCTGGTTGAAGCCGAACGCCGCCGCCCCGCCGCACTTCAGGTACGACAGCGTCACGAAGCTGTCCGGCGTGGGCGCCGTCGGCAGCGGCAAAGGACGCACCTGCATGGCGATGGGCCGGGGCTTGCCCTCTTCATCCCACAGGAGCTTCGACAGGCGGCCCAGCTGGCCCAGCGCGGAGAGCATGCGCGGCGGCAGCAGCAGCCGCGACTTCAGCGGATAGCGCAGCGTCCAGTCCGTGCCGCGCTCCTCCACCACCGGCGCCAGCACCTGCGTGACGAAGCCCCAGAAGGCCCCGTCCTTGCGGCGCAGCACCTCCAGCTCCACCGGATCCACTTCCTGCGACGCGCTGGGGTTGAACGGATAGCGCTTCACCAGCGGGTCCAGCGTGCGGCGGGCCTGGTAGGTCCACTGCTCCGCGATGACGCGCTCCAGCTCCGCGCGGCCCCGGTTGCGCACGATGATGAAGGGCTGGCGGAACGGCTGACGGAACTCGCCCACCAGGCCGTGCTGATCCAGCCACGCGTCCACCCGGCGCAGGTACGAGTCCTCCTCCTCCAGCAGCATGCTCAGCGCCACGCGCCCCACCGGCGACAGCATCTCCGCCAGCTGAGAGCCCGCCGAGGACGCCGTCGCGCCGGGCGCCGCCGCGTCCTTGGGGGCCGCGGGCTTCGCGGCCGCGGGCTTCACGCCGGACAGCTCCTGCTGCAGCTGCGACACCAGCGTGGTGTAGGCCGCCAGCTCCACGAGCACGCCGCTCTTGTCCGGCGTCATCAGCTGCACCACCGGCTTGAAGGGCGCCACCGCTTCGCGCATGGGCGCGTAGTACTCGCTCTCCAGCGGGCCCACGCCGGCGCGGACCGCCACGTCGCGCAGCATCGCCTCCAGCGGCGACGACGGCTGCAGCAGCACGGACAGGTCGCTGGCCAGCGAGCCTCGCGGCGTGGTGCGGAAGCGGTAGCCCCGGTACGTCGCGTAGAGGTCCTGGCCGTAGCGCTTCGCGAAGGTCTGCACCTTGCCCTGCACGAAGGTGGCGCGCTCCACGGCCTCCTCGCGGGACAGGCTGGACTTGGCGAGCCGCTCCGTGAACTCGTCCACCAGCGGGCTCACCTGCGCCTCGAAGGCGGCCTTGCCCAGCACCTTGCCCACCACCGGGGCCGTCCCGCTGGCGAACTCCGTGTCGTCGTCCCCCACCCCTTCGGTGGCGACCTCCGACGTCGTCTCCCCCGTGCGCGGGTTGAGCGCGTTGCCGTCGAACGGCGTGCGGCCCGTCTCCTTCAGCGAGCGCAGCACCTTGTCCAGCAGCTGCCGCGACACGTCCATGGGGCGGAACTCGAAGTCGCGCCGGAGGACCTCCACCTGGTAGCGCGCGTCACCGTCGCTGGGGGCGAAGAGGCCGTCCGCGCGGGTGAGCAGCTCCGCGGGCGTCATGCGGGCGGCGGCGCGCAGGGCGGCGTCCGTCTCGTCCTCCATGCGCAGGATGGCCTCCAGCGTCTGGCGGTTCTGGCGCAGCCAGTCCAGCGAGTCCAACAGGCTGCCCACGCCCTTCAGCTGGCTGGCGTCCGGCTCCGCGTCCGACGCGTTGATGAGGTCCATCACCTTGCGGGCGGAGCTGTACGGCGCGCTCTCCACCAGCGTGGCGCGCAGGCGCTCACGGTCGTCCGCCAGCGCGCGCCACCGGGACAGGTCCAGCTCCTTCGCGGCCAGCGTGTCCTGCAGCTGCATGAAGTGGTCGCGCCACGGGCCCAGCAGGCCGTCCATCGTCAGCCAGACGTAGGGCCAGCGCGTCCAGGGGACGTTCTCGTCGAAGGGCCTGTCGCTGGCGATGACGTAGTTGGCGATCATCGGCTCCGCCAGGCCCATCGCCTCCAGCCAGGTGTGCTCCTGGTCGGTGCTGGCCAGGCTCAACCCGAAGGCCTCCGCCGTCCACCCCAGTTGCTTCTTGTGCGCCCCGTGCACGCTGTTCAGCACGAACTTGCCCAGGTCCTCGTTGCGCGACGCGTACAGCACGCCCAGCGTGTAGAGCACCTGCTCCGGACGGCACAGCGTCTCCAGGTGGCAGCTGTCGTCCACGGCGGGCGCCGGGATCAGCGGCGTGGCGCGCGTGCCCCGGCCGGCGAAGGCGGGCGCGGGCTGGCAGCCTGGAATCTGGCTCGCGCAGCGCCGGCACTGGTCCTGGCACTTCTCCAGCATCGGCTTCAGGTAGGACATCCGGATGCTGCGCGCGAGCCGCGAGCGCAGCTCCGCCCACTCGTCGGTGAAGCTGTGCGCCAGGGGCGGCCAGTAGCGCGTGGCGCCCCAGAGGGCCTCCATCGCCCGCACCGCGTCGCTCGTCTGGGACTCCACCACGGAGCCGGACACGCTCTGGTTGCGCTCCTCCAGCCGCTGCACCGTCACCTGGAACGTGTCCAGCTTGTCCTGCGCGCGCAACAGCAGGCGGTAGAAGTGCGCGTACGCCAGCAGCACCGGCAGGCACCCCACCGCGAGGATGGCCGCGCACCGGCGCAGGTGCGTCCAGCGGTAGTCCCGGACGAGCAGCTCCGCCGGTTGATCCGCCTGCACCGCCAGCGCGCCCGTGGGCTGGGCGTCCGGCCCGCCGGAGGACAGGAACACGCGCTGGAGCTTCAGCGGGTACGCCAGCGAGCCGCCCTCCAGCAGCGTGGACACGAAGCGCCCCAGCGCCGCGAACGCCTCGCCGCCGCGCGAGTAGAAGGACGCCAGCCGCTCGAACGCGTCCGGCGACAGCGAGGTGAGCCCCAGCGCCAGGTACTTCTCCATGGGCTGGAGCGCCTCTCCCAGCTCCCCTTCCCTGCCGGGCGGCGGAACCGTCAGCTCCAGCGGCACGCCGTTCTTGCGGAGCAGCTGCGCGAAGTCCGCGTAGCCGTCCAGCGTGTCCATGTGCGTGAGGACCAGCCGCGTCTCCACGGGCGCCTGGCAGACCTCCGACAAGAGGTTGACCTTGCCGCGCAACAGCTGGGTGACGCGCTTCACCTCGTCCGGAGACGTCTCCAGCAGCCAGTTGACCTTCAGGACGATGACGGCCCGGCCCACGTGCCGGCGCCCGAAGGTGGCCTTCCACAGCCGGCGCAGCGCGCGCCGCGCGTGGAGCGAGTCGTCCTCCAGCACGGGCGCGGCCAGCTCCTGCACCACGACCTCCGGCCCCAGGAACACCTTGAGGAGCGGGTCGTCCGTGTAGCTGGGCATGAACTGGCGCTGCTGCCGCTCCCAGTCCACCTCCGCTTCGATGAGGTCCGACTTGCCGCTGGCCGCCGGGCCCAGCACCACCAGCGTGGGGAAGTCCCGCACGGACGCCCGGAAGCGCCACGGCAGCTTCGCCAGGAACTGCTTGCGGATGGCCAGCAGTTGCCCGGACCCGAGCGGCTTCTGCTCGCTCCCGAGCGCCGGGCCGCGCTGCCGCCGCTTGCGCCACCAGAGCGTCACGCCCACGCCAATGGCCGTGAGCACCACCACGATGCCAAACACGAGCACCCAGTGGGCCTTCAAGGCCGCCAGCATGGACTGGATCGCGCCCACGTCAGCCGCCGCCCCTTCCGCCCGGCTTCACGGCCAGCTGGAGCGCTTCCAGCACGTCCTCCGCCTCCTCCAGCGTGGAGTTCAGCTTCGCGCGCAGCTTCTCCTGCTCCTGCGGCGACGGCAGCATCCCGTCTCCGGGCGGATCCAGCGCCACCAGGCCCTCGCGCACGGAGTCCAGCAGCGGCTGCACGCCCTCCTTCAGCGACCCCAGCTCCGCGCCCACCCGCTGCTCCAGCGCGTCCAGCAGCGCGAGCGTCCTGGGCGGAGCCTTGGGGGCCGGCGCGGGAGGCCGGCTGTCGTGTGTCGGGAAGGGCTTCAATTGGAGATCCACCACAGGAAGATGGGCAGCCCCAGCACGATGGCCGCCGTCACGGCGTAGTAGTGCACCGGGAAGTCATAGACGGTGGGCACCGCCGAGGGCACCACCGGCTCGGCCGGCGCCATGGCGGCCGGCTGCGGGATGCGCTGCGAGATGCGGTCCTTGAGTTCGCGGATGCGCTCCGGCTGCCCCACGAGGCGGCCCGTGAAGCCCGCGGCCAGGCAGAAGCGGATCATCTCGAAGACGATGGAGGGCGTATCGTTGCGACGCAACTTCTCTTCCACGAACTCGTAGAAGAGGTCTCCGCCTGCATCCACCTGAAACAGGTTCTGCTGCAGGAGCGGCCAGAGATGTTGCTCCGCGTCCGACAGCCGCCGCAGCACCCACTCATCCAGGAAGAAGACGAAGGGGCGGATCAGATCCTCCACTTCGTCCGGGCGCATGTCCGCGCCGAACGCGGCGCGCAGGCGCTCCAGCTCCACCATCAGCGCCTGCTCCAGGTGGCCCAGCGCCTCCTGCCCCACCCTGCCCTGCGGCCGGCGCGCACCCGGTCCGGGCTCGGCGGGCAGGGCCCGGTCGAGGAGCTGGCGCACGCGACGCTGCGTGGCCAGGAGTGCGTTCCAATGCTCCAGTTTCATGAGAGTGTTTGACTATGTTGGAAGCTGTAGCGGCCCCAAACCCGCCACGGAGGCCTTCAGATCCACAGTCGCCTCGTTGTTCCAAGCATCAAGCAGGTCCCTCAACTGCTCAAGAAAGCAGATGACGACAGGCTCGAAGCTCTGGTCGAAGGGCTCCATCACGGCTTCGTACGCGTGCCGGATCCCCGAACCCTTGAGCGCGCTGTCGGGCACCACACTGAACTTCAACTCCTTGAGCCAGGGAAGGACGCGGCGGAACGGGCTCTCCGCGGGGGTCCCCAGGTGACCCAGCAGGGCGACCACCTCGTCGCGGCCCAGCGTGGGCTTCGCCTTCCACGCGAGGAATTGGGTCAACGCCTCGACATCATCCCGTAGCACGCTGTCGCGGTGGGGCTGGAGGCTGCCCACTGTCTGCCATTTCAGGCCCTCGATGTGACGGCCCGGCACGGACACCTCCACCCTGCCCGCCGCCTGCGCGGAGAACTGCGGCTGGTGCCACAGCGCCTCCAACACAATCTTCCGCGGCGCGGTGAAGGCCTCCGGCATGCGCACGATGAGGCTCTGCCGGGAGGCGAGCTTCTCGTCGAAGGTCTCGTCCACCTCGTAGCTGGGGCCCTTGCCGGGCAGGAAGGCGGGCCGCAGCGGGGCCAGGCCCGCCTTGGTCATCTCGAAGACGCCCGTCACCGAGTGCAGGGTGAACTCGCGCCCCGCGCTCATGCTGATGATGGGGTGCTCCGCGCGCGTGCCGTCCGCCACCACCACCTGCGCGGGCTCCGCCTTGAGGTTCACCACCGGCACGGTGAAGAGCTGGAAGAAGTCCGGGTGCAGCGAGCGGCCGAGGTTCCAGTCCTTGTCCAGGTCCAGGCAGAGGCAGAACCGCATCCAGGAGCTGCCGCGCGGCGGCGGCACCTTCACGTGCACGAAGAGCTGCTGCTCCGGGAACTGGAAGAACGCGCGCAGGCGCTGGAACGGGTGCGCGTAGAGGCCGCTGTCGTCCGGCGCGGGCGGGTCGCGGTTGAAGGACACCTCGCAGGGGCTGCCCACGGAGTGCTCATCCGCCTCTTCGTCGTAGACGACGCTCACCTGCTTCACGTGCTTGCGCAGCGCATGGAACACCGCCAGCGACGAGCGGTAGTCGTCCAGGTGCCGCACGTGCAGGCTGAGCACGTCGATGGGGTCCTTGCGCGCGAAGCGGGACTCGAAGCGCAGGATGAGGCGGTGGCCGCTTCTCACCTGCGGCACCACGTCCGTGCCCTTGAGGAAGATGGGCAGCACGCGCAGGTCGCGCTGGAGCCGGAAGGAGCCGGACACCCCTTCCGCGGGCGTCAGGCGCAGCTCCGTGCCCCGGGTGAGGAGCACCGGCTCCACCATCTTCTCCGTGGGCACGGCCTGCGCCATGGCGGACGCGGGCACGGGCTCCAGGAGGAAGTCGAAGAAGCCCGCGAACAGCCGGCGCCAGGTGGAGCGCAGGTTGTGCAGCGTGGCGTGCCGCGTCTGCACGGAGAAGAACGCCATCGCCTCGATGAGGCGGCGCACGTCCGGGTCCTCGCGGTCCAACGGGGCCGCCGGGTGCCGCTCCTGGAAGCGCTGACGGAAGCGCTCCAGCCCGTCCAGCTCCGACAGGAAATCCAGGTAGATCTTCTCTGAGAAGTCCTTCACCGCCCGCTCTCCCGCCGTACGTCTGTCGTTGCCATGTGTGAGTCTGTCTTCAGCCCAGCTTCACCAGGGTGCCGCCCACGCTGGTGATGGAGCCCTTCAGGTTCGCCATGCCGGAGCTCTCCAGGTCGAGCTTGCCGGTGCCGGACACCTTGGTCATCGCGCCGGACATCTCCGCCTGCGACTTGCCGGCGAGCTTCAGCGTCACGCCGTCCACCTTGGCCTCGCCGCCGGAGGTCACCATCTCCGCGCCCATGTTGCCCTTCATGGCCAGCTTGGACGTGGCCTCGATGTTCACGTTCGCGCTGGAGGACAGCTTCGCGTCGCTGGTGGCCGTCTGCGTGAGCTTGGCGCTCGTCTTGAGCGTCATGTCCTTGGTGCTCTCCACCGTGAGCGTGTCCTGGCTGGTCCACTTGGAGACGCCCTTGGACTTCATCGTGAGGGTGTCGGTGTCGAAGGTCAGGTCCTTCACCGTCACCACGATGCTGTCCTGCTTCTGCACGATGGTGCTCGTCTCCTGCTGGCCCTTCACGGTGATGGTGATGCTGGTGCCGTCCATCACGATGGTCTGGGTGATCTTGTCATCCCCGTTTTCGACCTGGACGGTGATGCCGCCCTTCTTGTCCAGTTCGATCTTGCAGACCAGCGTTCCCGCCGCTCCCGGTCCTGAAGCTCCCATCGTCCCTCCCGCCTCAGGCGGACTCTTCCTTCACCAGGATGAGCAGGTTGCCTTCCTTGAGCTCGACCTTCTCCGTGTCGCTCTCGTTCGTGCGCTGCAGGCGCCACAGCGGCTTGTTGTCCTCGTAGAAGTGCCTCATGGACGTGCCGCTCGTCGTCGTCTTTCCGACGAGCAGGTGCACGCCCTGTCCGTCCGAGGGCAGCCGTGCGCCCGCCCGCCAGTCCAGGTTGCGCTTGAGCCACGCGCGCAGGAAGTCCAGCGCCACCAGCACCCGGGCGCCCTTGTAGGCCGGGAAGTAGAAGTGCCCCGGCTGCAGGTTCGCGTTGAAGGGCACCTGGACGATCTGATTGGCGAAGAGCGGCAGCTTCACCTTGTAGCTGTCCAGCGACGTGGCCTCGTCCGTGTACGCCTGCCAGGTCTCGTCCTTCTTCTCGCCCACCTCGCTGACGACGAGCCCCTCCACGAAGCGCGGGTACACCGGCGCGGTGAAGGGCGGCAGGTCCACGTGCGCTTCGGCCTTCTTCTCCAGCCGCGTGGTGAACGAGATGAGGAAGCGGCTCTCCGGCTTCGGCCGCCGCACGGGCTCGTCCCCTCCGGGCCCGGACGCGTCCCCGCCCGCGGGAATCTCTCCCTCCTCCACGGGCAGCGGCTCCGCGCGCAGGCTCATCCGGCGCACCCGGAAGTCCTGCGTGGCCGGCACGCCCGCCGCCGTCCACCCGGCGGTGTCCGGCAGCTTCACCAGCGCGCCAGGGGCGAAGGCCACCGCCGGGAAGCGGTTCCAGTCCAGCTCCACCTCCAGGCCGCGCACCTTGAGGCGCGCCGTCTCCAGCGTCACGCGGGCCTGCACGTCGTCCGCGATGTCCGTGCGCAGGAGCACGTCCTGGCGCACGCCGGTGACGGCCTGGGCGTTGGTGATGGCCTGGTTCTTGGGGCTCTCCGCGGCGGCATTCAGGATGGCCACGTCGTGGCGCGCCACCTCCGGGAACACCACGGACACGCGGTCCACGTCCGCCGCGCGCAGCGTGATGGGCGTGGGACTGGTGTCCTTCGCCGCGCGCAGCTGGTAGCCCTGCGCCGTGTAGTCGTACGCCAGCACGCCGTTGCGCGTGTGTACGAACCAGACGACGAAGTCGTAGAAGCTGGCGCCGGACTCCGGGGCCAGGCCCAGGAAGATGAGCGGCAGCGTCTTGTCCAGCTGCGCGGCCCAGTCGTTGGCCAGGGCAATCTTGTCGCCCTTGTGCGCGTCCAGCACGTCCTGGAGCGTCTTCTGCGTGTAGAGCACGCACGGGTGATGCTGCGTCCACAGGAGCCGCGCGGGGTCCACGAAGCGCACGGTGTAGTGCCGGTAGGTGATGCCCGCGCCCTTGGCCTGGGCGACGGACTCCTCCGTGAGGGCCTTCTCCTGCACCAGCCCCTTCACCTTCAGCGACGTGAAGGTGGGCTTCGTCGCCGTGTCGGAGTGCACGGCCTTCAGCTCCAGCGCCACCTCCGCCAGGTCCGGCTTGAGGAAGTCCGCCAGCAGCTTGTCCTGCTTCTGTCCGCCGTGCCCCGTCTCGTCGAGCACGCGGAACTCCACCCTCCCCTCGTGCCCCCAGCCGTGCAGATCCAGCTCGAAGGCGAGCACGTCCGAAGAAGGGATGGCGTGCGCCGTCCCGCCAATGGTGAGCGTCAGGCCCAGGTCCAGGCGGTCGGCGAAGGCCATCAGGTGTCCTCCGCCTGCACGCGCACCCGGCCAGTGGTGGAGTGGAACATCAGCGACAGGTGGCAGGGCTGTCCGTTGAAGGTGCCCTTGCAGTCGAAGTAGAGCCACAGCGCGCTGTCGCGGCCCCGCAGCTTCACCTCGGGCTCCACCAGCCGCGGCTCGTGCCGCGTCACTTCCTGCTGGATTTCGGCGGTGAGCGCCTCCACCAGCTCGCGCGTGCCCAGCTTCTCCGTGTACCCGCCCAGCCCGAAGTCATGCATGAAGAAGCCGTAGCCCTTCTTCGTGTTGAGCACGGCTTCGATGTTGTGCATCACGTGCTCCAGGCTGTCTCGCGAGTCGGAGCGCTCCCTGCGGGTCGCGAACTTGTCCAGGAACGGTGCGCGCGCCATGGCGTCAGCTCCTCCGCCAGAACAGCGAGGTCTGGGCGCCCCGGAGCGCGGGCGTCACGTAGAAGGCCAGGCCGTCCTCGCGCAGCGCGTGCTGCCACTCCTCGCCGTTGCTCAGGAGGTACCAGTCGATCTCCGGCCCCAGCGCGTGCGGGAACGACGGATACGGCACGTGCTTGAAGGGCACGCCCTTCAGGGCCTGGCGGCGCACCAGCGGCAGCCGGGACGGGCTGGCCAGCTTCACGCCGTCCAGCGGCGTGCGCTCCCCGGGCTGGGTGCGCTGCACCAGCAGGTAGGCCTCGCTGGCGGAGCGGATCTCCGGCGGCAGCGGCGTCATCTGGAACTGCCCTTCCTTCGCCTGGAAGGCCTTGTGCGTGGAGCGCGTGGCCTCCGGCTGGAAGCTGCGCTGGAGCAGGCGGATCCACCCGCCCAGGGACTCGTTGAGCCCCTCGTGCTGGTACACCGGCATCTGCTCGTCCGGGAGCATCTCCAGGTAGCAGCACGCCTCGAAGTACAGCCGGCGCAAGGCGTCGAACAGGTGGTACGGGTGCACGTACACCTGACGGAACATGTCCCGGCGCAGCGCGATGAGCCGCTGCACTTCGAAGAGCGCCCGGCGCGCGTTGGTGAGCCGGTCCGTGCGCAGGTACGTGTCCGAGATGTTGGTGAGCAGCTGCTGGCGCACCTGATCCAACAGGTCATCCAGCGTGGAGAGCAGCTTCTCCAGGAAGGGGTTGGGCCCCACGAGCAAGAGCGGCGGCACCCAGTCCGGGGACGTGTGCCACGCGCCGTCCTCGTCCTGGGATACGGCGGCCAGCCCCAGGGAGCCAATGGTCCCGTCCAGCACCGGCTCCGTGGACAGCTGCAGCTTGTGCAGCACGCGCTGGAGCACCGGCGGATCATCCGCGTACAGGCGGATGCCCTCCGCGCTGACGGTCTCCTTGAGCACGTGCAGGTAGATGATGAACTCCGTCTTGCCCACGGCTTCCAGCGACAGGGGCGAGATGACGGAGTTGCCCGGGACGTCCAGCAGGTCCCCGGACTTGGTGACGACGGTGAGCGCGGAGATGGACAGGCTGCCGCTCTGCAGGAGCGACTCGTTCCAGGCCAGGTTCGCGACGCCGTAGGAAGGCAGGCCGGACAGCGTTGAGTGGAGGCGGATCTCCGCGTCCAGCGCGTCCTCCTGCGCGACGAAATGCTCCGGAAGAAGCGTCTGGCCGACGTGCCAGCGGACCCGTGCGAGCTTGTACCGCTGCATACGCCTTTCTTTCCTTCCACCCGCCTGGAAGCCAGGCCGGGAGCGAATCCTGCTCCCGGCCCGGTTTAGCCCCGGACCGCGGCCAACGCTACTTGGCGGCCGCTTCGGTGATGCCCCACTTCTTCGCGATCTTCTTCGTGGAAGAGGTGGCCAGGTTCAGCGACTGCTCGGCCGCCTGCGGCTTGATGCCGATCTGGAACGTGAAGTTCTTGGGCGACTGCACTTCACGCGACTCGTTGTCCGCGATGGACATGTTCAGGTCGTCGCCGTTCTTCTCGAGCAGACCCTTCATCTCCGCGTCGAGGAAGTTCGACTTGAAGTACTTCTTCCCGATGGGGTCGTACTCGTAGATGACGTACTTGAAGTTGACTTCGATGTTGCTGAAGTTGCCCAGCAGCATCTCCGCGATCTTCTGCTTGTTCGCCACCGACACCTGGCCGGAGAAGTACATGGCGTCCGTCACGCCCGTCTCCCACAGGTAGTGGTTGAGCACCGCGACGACCTTGTCCGCGATGGGCGCGTCCGGGTTCTCAGGATCCTTGATGGTCTCCTGGTCCGCCGCCAGCGCCTCGCCGCCGATGGTGATGGCGGTGATGTAGCCCACGGGGTTCTGCTTGTCCTTCTTGAAGTTGAAACCCTGATACACGTCCAGGTTGCGCGAAAACTGGGGCATCGTTCACTCCAGGGTAAGCGGGGCAGGCTCTCACCTGCCCCAAGTGGGATGCGGCTTAACCGAGCCGCGACTCGAGCATCAGCTCCACGTTGAGGCCTTCGAACTGGATGTGCGGGAGCACGGCCAGCTTGCAGTCATACCAGCCGATCTCACCAGGACGCGGGAACACGACCACGTTGCTCGCCTTGAACGGGAAGCGGCGCACGGTGAGGTCGTCCGGGTTGGCCACGGTCGTGACGTAGTTGGACAGCCACGAGTCCAGCTGGCGCTGGATGTAGGGCGCGTCCGCCGTGTTGCCGATGTTGTCGCGCATGATGCACTTCACGTAGTGCGCCAGCCGCGTGATGGAGAACGTGTAGGCCAGGTTCGTGACGAGCTGCGAGTTCTCCGAGTCCTTGGGGTCCTTGAACGTCTTGGCGACCTTGGCGGACTGGGTGCTGAAGAACGTCGCGTCGCTGGAGCCCTTGCGGTACACGAGCGGGATGAAGCCGGAGCGAGCGAACTCGTACTCGCGGTAGTCCGGGATGGCGATCTCCACCGGGGCCTTGATCTCCTCCTGGCCGCGCAGGGAGAAGGTGTCCACGGGCAGGCCGGTGATCAGGCCGCCGCCCTTGGGGCCGCGGATGGACTGGCACCAGCCGGAGATCTCGAACGCCTTCACCATGTTGCGCGCGAGCAGGATGGCGGAGTTGCCCCACAGGTACTTGTCGGAGTCGCCGCGCGCCGTCTCGGTGAAGTTGAGGACGTCGCAGGGGTTCTTGTCCGGGTGCCAGGGCAGGCGCAGCACGTAGCGCGGGAAGGTCAGGCCCACGTAGGCGGCCTCCTCCGTGTCGCGGAACGCGTTCCAGCGGCCGAACCGCGGGTGGGCGAGCACGCCCTCCAGGTTCTTGATGGCCTCCATCTCCTCGATGGTCTCGCAGCCGAAGAACTTGTGGTTCACGGCGGAGATGAACGGCGCGTGCGCGGCGTTGGAGACCTTGGCCATGCGCTGCAGCCAGGTGAGGTCCGCGGGCGTGGAGGAGAAGTCGTACAGGCCGACGATGGCGCCGAAGGGACGGCCGCCGTACTGGTCGTACTCCTGGATGTAGACCTTGTCGAACAGCGCTCCGGCGAAGATGTTGCTGGAGTTGTTCTCGAAGTCCTCCGCCAGCTCATCCTTGGCGACGTCCAGGATGTCGATGGCGATGTTGGCCTTGAAGTTGGTGTGGTCGACCAGGTCCTCCAGGCCGCGCCACGTGGACTCCAGCTTCTGGAAGGTCTCGTTGTGGAGGATCTCGTTCATCTGCGCGTCGATCATGCGATCGATGCGGCTGATGACGTCCAGCACCTGGCCCTTGTCGAAGCGGGCGGTGTTGTCCGGGCCCTCCACGGGGGCCACGTTCTGCAGCAGCGCGGCGACGCTGGAGAGGAAGCGGCTCTCCAGGGTGACCTGCTGCTCGTCGCCGGCGGGCGCGAAGTTGGTGGTGATCATCGGCGCCGATTCCTGGGGCGGATCGAGCCGGACGCTGGTGAACAGGCGCTTCAGGTAGGTGGTCTCAGCCATGGCGGAGTCCTTTTAGAAGTCGAAGGGGTGGGAAGTCGGATCAGGAAGCGGCCGGGGGCTTGGCACCCGCGGCGACGGTGGCGGCGACCGCGGCCGTGGCGGCGGCGGCCCCCCCGGCGGGCTTGCCAGCGGCGGCGGCACCGGCGGCGGGCGCGTCCGTCTTCGCCGCCGTCTCTCCGGCGGGCAGGCGCATGGTCTCGTAGCCCTTCAGCTCGTTGAGCAGCTCCTTGAGCGCCTCCGGCTTGGAGAACAGCTCGTAGAGTTCGCGGCGCAGGTCCTTGCGGTTGTCGATGTTCGACTGCATCTCCACGAGGAGCGTCTTGAGGAGCAGCAGCGCCTTGAGCTTCGGCACGTGCTTGACGATCTCATCCGGGTGGAAGGACTTCATCCGGTCGATGGGGAGCGTGACGTTCAGCTCCTCCTCCACGTCCGGGTTGATGCGGTTGGCGACCTGGAAGTTGGTGGACATCTTCATGTCCTTCATCAACTCGTCCAGGTTGCGGCCGTCCACGGACCGCAGCTTCCGCGTCTCCAGGTCCGTCTTGCGGTCCTCGGAGGAGCCCAGGGAGAAGTCGCCCATCACCAGGAGGCGCAACGGCAGGTTCACCGTCTCCTGCTCGCCGTTGATGGTGGTGCGGTACGTGAGGGTGATGCGGGATTTGGGAAGCTGGTCCTGAATGGCCACGGTGACTCCCTGACAATCGCAGTGCGTTTTGATGCCCCCCGTACTGCCCTGTCGCTCCGGGAGTACGCCCTGCCGAGTGAACATTTACAGCCTAGGCGCGATCAGGAATTCCCGTCAACCAGCCGACATGTCAGGTCTAGCGGGGTTCCGATGATCGCAGTTGAGCGGTGTCCCCCGTGAACAGGAGGACCTCCTGGGTCTGTTCCGGGCCGCCTACCAACGGCTCGTAGCCCAGGTGGCTTCCGTCGATCAGCCGCGCGTAGCTGCTCTGATCACGCAAGCACAGGATGACGGCGAGCGCGAGCGGGGTCTCCGCGAGGCTCGGGAGGATGCGGGTGTTGAGGCGACGGCGGGCCTCCACGGCCCAGGGGGTGCCGGTGCCGGAGTGGGGCTCGTTGAGGAACAGCCGCACCTCCACGCCGCCCGTGGGGACGGTGGCGAAGCCGCCCACGGCGCTGCCGTCTCCGAGCGCGGCGGCGCCCAGGCGGATGCCCTTGGCTTCGATGCGCTGCCGGCGCGTCTCGCGGCGCACCACCACCTCCGCCTCCGGGAAGACCTTGGCGAACAGCCAGTGCAGGCTGCTGGGGCACGCGAGGCGGAGCAGGCGCAGCCGGTGCGCGGTGGAGTGCTCCCAGCCGGGCAGCAGGGATTCGTCGCGATCCGGGAACTGGCCCGCGAAGCGGGTCCGCAGCAGCAGGTGGTCGAAGTAACCCAGGAAGTCCGCCATCGTGTCCTGCTCCAGGCGGTCCATGGCCTGGAAGAGGAAGGACGGCAGCGGCGTCTGGAGGCTGAGCAGGCCCAGGTTGACGGTGATCACCACGCGCTTGCGCGGGTGGCGGGTGAACTCGATGGCATGGACCAGGTGGGGCTGGTGCACGGTGCTGCGGTGGCTGCGGAACTCCACCTCCGCCTCGCCGTAGCCTTCCTTGGCGAGCAGGTCCAGGAGGGCGGGCACGTCGAAGCTGCGGATGCGCTCGCTGATGCGCTCCTCGACGGTGAGCTTGCGGCCCGGCTGTTCTCGCTCCAGTGCCATGGGGGCTATTCGTCGTATTCCGAGCCGCCGCCGCGCGACTGGCGCGCTTGCGCGACGAGGAACGCGTCCAGGTCCACGCGGTAGAGCTGATCCATGGCGCGGAAGGACAGCGTCTCCGTGTTGTGCAGCATGGGCTCGATGGCCTCCGCGTGCTGCGCCAGGCCATTGAAGAAGCCGGAGAACAGCTGCGGCAGGTACACGCGCGGGTCGAAGCGCTCCACGGTGGCGAGCACGTCCACGGCGATGACGCTCGCCTTGTTGTAGTCCTCGCGCTCCAGCAGCGCCTCGAAGGCGGACAGCTTGCGGACCAGCTGCGCGAGCGCGGGAGACATGGGCACGGTGGGCCCTGGGTCCTGTTCCTCCCGGCGGGCGGCCTTCTGCTTGCGCGCGGGGCGGACCTCCTCTTCCTCCTCCCCTTCGTCGTCTTCCTCCTCGTCGTCGCC
>NZ_RAWC01000174.1:0-19533 GCF_003611685.1 Corallococcus sp. CA049B
CGGTGCAGGTGCTGTAGGCCCAGTCGCGAGGGCAAGCGGAGCCGGAGGCGAGGGCCGAGGCATGGCGCTGGGCCAGCTCCTTGAGCGCCGCGTCGTTCTTGGCCGACAGCGCGATGCACACCGGCTCGTCCGTGCTCGCTCGCTCCGCGGGCTGGGCCTCCACGGGCCAATCGGCGAGCACCACGTGTGCATTGGTCCCTCCAGCGCCCAATGAGCCGATCAGCGCATGCCGGCGACCGTTCCTCGGCTCCCAGTGCAGCGGCTGGGTGTTGACCAGGAAAGGGGTCTGGTCGAATGCGATATGGGAATTGGGCCGCTCGTAACCCGCGGTGGGGGGCACCTGGCCATGCCTCAGTGCCAGCACGGTCTTCAGCAGCGAGGCCATGCCGGCCGCGGTGTCGAGGTGTCCGACGTTCGATTTGACCGAGCCGATGGCAACGCTTCCCGGCGCGGTGGCTTGATCCACCGAGAAGGCCTGGGTGAGCGCCGCCACCTCGATGGGATCACCCAAGCCGGTGCCGGTGCCGTGGGCCTCGACGAAGCCGATTTCCCGAGCGGAAATGCCCGCGTCGGAGAGCGCACCGCGAATGGTCTCCTTTTGACCGTCGATGCTGGGCGCCGTGTAGCTCACCTTGCGCGCGCCGTCGTTGTTGATCGCCGTGCCACGAATGACCGCGAGGATGCGATCGCCATCCGCCTGGGCGTCGCTCAACCGGCGCAGCATCAGCACTCCGACGCCGTTGCCTCCGACGATGCCATCGGCCTTTTGATCAAATGGCCGGCAGACGCCATGCGCCGAGAAGATGCTCCCGGTGGTGTGGACATAGCCCGCCATGCGTGGCGCATGCAGGGCGGCGGCGCCGACCAGGGCGGCATCACACTCCCGCTTGCGCAGACTCTCGACCCCGAAGTGGAGGGCGACCAGCGCCGAGGAGCACGCGGTGTGGACCGTGAGGCTGGGCCCGGTGAGGTTCAGGCGATACGACAGCTGGGTCGGCAAATAGTCCCGCTCGTTGAGCACCTTGATTTGAATCTGATCCAAGTGCTCCAGGGCCTCGGCCTGATGCTGAACGTTGGTCCGGAAGTAGGTGTTCATCGCCTTGCCGGAATACAGGCTCATGCCAGACGTGGCGAACACACCCACGCGCATTCCCGCGGCTCGACCCGCGTGGCCCGCATCCTCCAGGGCTTCCCAGGCACATTCGAAGAACAGCCGGAACTGCGGATCCATGACCTCGGCTTCGCGCCTGCTGAAGCCGAAGAACGAGGCATCGAAGAGATGCGTGTCCTCGACGAACGCGGACCGGGGCACGTAGTCCTCGCGGCAGGCCAGTGCCTCGGGAACCCCGTCGGCGAGCAACTCGTCTCGGGTGAAGGTCCGGATCGCGTGGCGTCCTTCCAGGAGATTCCGCCAGAAGGCGTCCAGGTCGGGCCCGCCAGGCAGGCGGGCGGACAGTCCGATGATGGCGACGTCGCGGGTGCTGTCGAAGGTCATGTCTCGCCTCGCGTGGAGGTTGCTTGAAGGGAGGGATTGCTCACGCTGGGCACGGCGTCTCCAGCCGATGCCGCAGCATGCGCGAACAAGGCCTCCACCGTGTGCTTCACGTTGCGCGGATCCCGGATGAAGAAATGGTGGCCAGGCAGCATTCGCACCTGGAAGGGGCCCCGAGTGAAGGCCTGCCAGGATCTGAGATGGCCAATCGCGACCGTTGGATCGTCGATTCCACCCAGCGCCAGCAAGGGCACCGCGAGCCGCAGCGAGGTTCTGGGGGGAACGGGCCAATGACAGCCCTGGGCGATGCAGAAGTCGGCCCGGGTCCGTTGCACGAGGGCGTCGGCCAGATGGGACTCGGCCAGGAGCTCAGCGGGTATCTCGCCAAAGACACGCAGCGCGCTCAGCACACCCGCGTCATCCAGGGTGCGGAGATCCTGCTCATAGGGTGGGACATGGGGCGCACGCCGCGCCGAGACGGCGAGCGCGGCGAGCGCGAAGGCGCGACGCGCGACCGCCTCTCGGGCGACGTGGTGGGCGAGCGCGGCACCCATGCTGTGGCCGTAGAGCATCACCGGGCGCCCATGCGCGGCTTGAGCGATGGCCGTCACCAGGGGCTCCGTCACCGCGGCGAGCTCCTCGACGAGCGCCTCACCAAGCCGGCCCTCACGGCCAGGCAGTTGCACCATCAGGGTCTCGGCCCGCTCACCGACGTGAGCGGGCCAGTCACGAAACGCGGACGCCGCGCCGCCCGCGTAGTGAAACAGCACCAGCAGCCTGGGGCCCCGTGTTGGCGCGCGGTGATGGTTCAGGAGCCACTTCCCAGGCATGGTCTTAGCTCTCGGTCGAGGTGAGCCGGCTCGCCAGGTACGCCGTCAGCTTGGCCACCGTGGGATACTGGAAGAGGTCCACCACGGTCGGCTCGACGCCAAAGGCCTCGCGGATACGCCCCTGCATGTTGGGCAGCAGCAGGGAGTGCGCCCCCAGGTCGAACACGTTGGCGTCGTGTGTCAGCTCCTCCGTGTCCATCTTGAGCACGTCGCACCAGAGCGTCGCCAGCTGTTCGGCCATGGCGGCCGGGTCCGTGGCGGGCGCCTCCGAAGCCGGGGCCTGCTGTCCAGCCATGGCGGAGAGCCGGCTCGCCAGGTACGCCGTCAGCTTGGCCACCGTGGGATACTGGAACAGGTCCACCACGGTCGGCTCGACGCCAAAGGCCTCGCGGATACGCCCCTGCATGTTGGGCAGCAGCAGGGAGTGCGCCCCCAGGTCGAACACGTTGGTGTCGTGTGCCAGCTCCTCCGCGTCCAGCTTGAGCACGTCGCACCAGAGCGCCGCCAGCTGTTCGGCCATGGCGGCCGGGTCCGTGGCGGTACGCGCGGCGAGCGCCGCCACTCCGGCCGCCTTGGCCGGGGCGGCGGTGCTGGAGCGCGGCCGCACGGCAAGCTCGATGCCGAACGCATCACCCAGGGCGTGGATCGCGCGCGGCTCCGCGCTGGTGCGTGCGGTCAGACACGTGAGGGGCTCGGGGGACATGTCGAGTTCCACCCGCATGCGCGGCCGGGTGGCATCGAGTCCGATGAACAGGGTGTCCTGGGCCTGGCTCAGGGCGCTGTCCAGCAACTGCAGCGCGGCGTCGGGCGAGAACACCACGAAGCCTCGCTCGCGGGTGAGCTCCTTGTTCGCGTAGCCGCGGCTGAGGCCCGTCTCGTCCCACATCGACCATGCGAGCGTACACACCCGGGTTCGCTTGCCATTCCAGGAGCCCGCGAGCGCTTCCTGGAAGCGGTTGGCCGCCGCGTAGGTGGCGAGCCCCGGTCCGCCGAAGTAGCCATTGACCGACGAGAACAGGGCCACCCAGGGGATGCCCAGGGCCTCCGCCGCCTCGACGACCTCGCGACTGCCGCTGACCTTGGCGATCATTCCGCCGAGGGCCTTGTCCCGCTCGAGCTGCTCCAGGGGCTGTTCGAAGAAGCCGCCCGCGAGGTGGAAGACGCCATCGGGGGTTCCCCCCAGGGATTCACTGGCGCGCGCGAGCGCCCCCCTCAGCCCGTCGCTGTCGGAGACATCGCCCGCGCCGTAGGTGACCGCGCCGAGCTGGCGCAGTCCGGTCAACGCCGCCGCGCTGGCCGGATCCAGCGCGCGCTCGGCACGGCGCCCGAGGATGGCGACGCGGGCCCCGAACGCGGTCACGAGGTGGCGCACCAGCGCGCGGCCAATGCCACCCAGTCCGCCGATGACGACATAACGCTTGCCCTGGCGCAGGGTGCCGCCCTGTTCCTGCAGGCGGACCGGCGCCAACCGGCTGACCCGCCGGATCCCACGGCGGTAGGCGCACTCGACCTCGCCGCTCGGGTCGGTGAGCTCGCCGAGGACCACCTCGGCGAACGCCTCGAGCGAGTCGATGTCCACGGCGCGCACGGCGGCCCGCGTCTCCTCGCGCACGACCCTCAGGAGCGCGCCGAACATCGCCGCCTTGGGGTCGCCGAGGAGTTCGCCCGTGCCGACACGCGCGGCCCCGTGGGTCACGGCCAGCAGTCGCGGATGATTCTTGCCGAAGCGCCGGGCCAGCGGCGGCAGCAATGCGAGGAGGGCCTCGGTGGCGTCGAAAGACGCCTCGGCTCCGGACTTGCCCTCCAGGGGCCAGGCGTAGATGAGCGGCGCGCCGGCCGCCGTATCGGCGAGGTGCTCGACCAGCCGCGCGGCATCCTCCGCATCGCCCGGCAGCACGGTGAGCCGATCCCCGCCGTTGAGCGCGAAGCCCGTCCCTGGCTCGACCACGAGGACCCGACGCTGTCCCGTGGCCAGCGCCGCCGTCAGCCGCTTGCCCGGCTCACCTGCGGGTGCGAACACCACCACGGTGTCGGGGAGGGCTCGCACGGGAGTAAGTCCGTGCGGCACCCAGTTCCGGCGGTACACGCTGCCGTTGAGTCCCTCCTCCCGGGGGGGGGCGAACAGGTTGTTGGCAGCCGCCGTGTTCTTGCGACCCCGCTGCCAGGCGGGCACCAGGAGGCCCTTCTCAAGCCGGGACTTGAGCACTTCCTTCTGGATCTTCCCGATGGAGGTCCGCGGCATCTCCTCGGGCGCCACCTCCACGATCACCGAGGGCGAGATGCCAAAGGTGCGGGCGAGCTGGATGCGCAGGTCCGACAGCAGCGCCTCGCGCGCCTCGCCGGTCTTCTCGGTATGGAGGAACAGGGCGAGCTGGTCGGTGATATCGCCCGCCTCGCGCACGGCGATGGCCGCAGTGTGGGCGGGCACGACGTCAGGGTTCGTCTCCACCATGCGCTCGATTTCGGTGGGGGCGATGTTGAGCCCGTTGACGATGAGGACGTCCTTGCGCCGGCCCACGATGTGCAGACCCTGGTCGATGATGACGCCCAGGTCGCCGGTGTCGAACCAGCCATCACCGGGGAAGGACTCCCGATTGGCCTCGGGGTTGTTCAGGTAGCCCTCGAAGATGCTGACCCCGCGGATCTGCAGCCGTCCGCGCGCCCCCTCGCCCATCACGTGTCCATCGTCATCGGCGATGCGGACGGTGATGCCATGGATGGGCCGGCCGACCGATACGGACGCGGTTCGGGTCGAGATGCTCCGGAAGTCGTGCTCGAAGGTCACGCCCGAGCACGTCTCGGACATGCCCCAGGCGGGGCGCATGGCATCTGCTCGCAGGCCGTGGGGAGCCAGCAGCTCCATGAACTCCCGCGCCTGCTCGGCGACAATCGCCTCGCCGCCATTGAGGATGAACCAGAGCGCGGACAAGTCCCAGCGCTTCGCGCGGACCTCCTTGGCGCGCGTGTTGAGCAGGCTGTAGCCGAAGTTCGGCGCCCAGGTCACGGTGACCTGGTACTGGCTACACCAGTCCATCCAGATGAGCGGGTATTTGAGCACCAGGTTGGTTTCCGCCTGAAGCTGCGAACAGCCGCACACCACGTCGCGCAGGTGGAACATGACCAGGCCGCCCACGTGATCCAGCGGCAGCCAGTTGAGGGACACTTCTTCGCGGCGAAAGCCGTTGGTGAGGATCGTCGCGCGCGAGCGGCTGATCAGCCGGCGGTGCGTCTGGGGCACGATCTTGGGTTCGGCCGTGCTGCCGGAGGTGAGCAGCAGCAGCGCAGGAGCATCCGGCGGACGGACCACGGGAGTGGTGAGGGGGGCGGCCCTCCGGAGGCTGTCCAGGGACAGCACGCTCCGCCCGGTGAGCCCACCGGCACGCAGCAACTCGGCGACCTGTCCGGCGCGGTCCTCCCGGGTGATGAGCGCCGCGGACGGCAGCCGCGCCATGGTCAAGCGCACCTTCTCGCTGGCCGGCTCTCCTGCGGACAGCAACACCGGTACGGCGAGCGGCACCGGGACCAGTCCGGCCAGCACCGCGCCCCAGAACGCGGGAACGAAGTCATCGGGACTTGCCAACTGCATGATGAGCTCGCTGCCGGGGGGGAGGTTCGCGCTCACCAGTCCCCCCGCGATCCGGCGGGCCTCGGCGAGCAGCTCGGGGTAGGAAGAGAAGCGCTCACCCGCCGAGGTGAGGAAGCGGACCCCGTACTCCGGCGAGATGCGCGCCGCCCGCTCCAGCACCTCGGCCAGCGTCGTGGGCGTGTCGGGCGAGTCGGGCAGCTCAGGCCCCTGGAGAAGTGCCTGCAGCGTGCTGACCTGCGTCGGGCCTTCGGCGAGGGGCATGGGCGCCTTGAGCGGCACTTCCTCGGACACCAGCTCCGCCGTTGGATCCAGGGCGAGCAACCGCTCGCGCAGGGTCGCGAACGCCGTCTCGTCGAGCAGCGGCATGCGCTGGAGTCGAGCCATATCCAGCTGGCCGCCACCATCGCGCGGCAGCCGGGTGAGCGGGACGACGGCTACGAGCTCCCGCGCGGAAACCCCCTGCCTGTCCGCGAGCGCGCGCGCGCCCTCCAGCGTCACCGGCCCGGTCGCGACGACATACGCGACGAGACTGTGTCCTCCAGACTCCTGGCGCGGCAGGACGGCACACTCCCGCACCTGGGGATCCGTGAGCAGCGCCGCGGACAACCGGGCGGCAATCCCATCCACATTCAAGGCATGCTTGTCGGCAAATCGAGACGGGTTCATCGGTGGCGGTCTCCTGGCTCAACGAGACACAGCGGGCAGGGCCACGGGCGGCTTCAACGCCGCGAGGATGGTCGCGACCGTGGACTGGACGTTGTCTCGGATGAAGAAATGACTTCCTGGGAATGTCTTGAGATCAAAACCAATGCTGCTCTGGTGCGACCAGGCGCTCACCTGGTCTGGCGGAGCGATAGGGTCATCCACGCCGGCCAGGCCCGTCATGGGCACGGGGAGCGGTGGCTCCTCGGTCATGCAATAGGAGTAGTCGAGCGCGAGATCGGAGCGGACGATGGGGAGCACGATGTCGAGCAGTTGGGGGTGGGCGAGAATCTCCTCGACCAGGCCATTGAAGCTCCTGAGCTCGGCGATGAACTGCTCACGGGGCAGCTCGTGGATGGCTCCCACGTTGCTGTCGAGTTCCGGGCCGATGTGGCCCGAGGCGAAGAAGTGGCGGGGCAGGGGCTGGCGCAGACGGCGCATCCGGCGCATCGCCTCGAAGGAGAGGATCGCGCCGAAGCTGTGGCCGAACAAGCCATCGATGGGGCCCGGGAGGGTGGCCAGCGCGGACGTGATGCCCTCGACGGCCGCGTCGAAACGGGTCAGCAAGGGCTCGCGGATGCGATTCTCGCGGCCAGGCAGCTGGACCGCGAACAACGCCACGTCCTCCGGCAGGTGGGCCTGCCAGGGCGCGTACAGCGAGGCCCCACTCCCTGCCGGGGGAACGGCGACCAGCGTGAGGCGTGGACACGCCGGCCTCCGGAGGGGACGCAGCCAGGAACTCAAAGGGGGCAGCTCGGCCATCGCGGACTTTCCGTGCACGGAGGAGGTGGAACGCCTCACGCCAGGTGGGGGAAGGCTTGTCCCAGGTTGTTCTCGCGCCTGATGCGGTTGTGCCCGTAGCGGTCCTCGCCACTCACCAGCACACAGCCATAGTTCGCCGCGTCCAGATCGAAGTCCCCACCGTGCGCGCGGAACTTGCGCTCGTATGGATAGACGCGCACGTCCGTGGATGTGTAGCGGCTGGTGATGGCGAAGCGGGTCTTGCGCTGGGTCGAGTTGGGATACGACGCATGCACGCACTTGGCCGTGAAGATGACACACTCGCCCGCTTGCATTTCCATGGCAAGCGCCTGGCTCTCATCGGGCATCCACTTGGGGTCGACCTTGAACTCCTGGAAGTCATAGCCGAAGAAATCGCTCTTCGCCTCGATCGAGCGGTACGCGTCGGTGCGCCCCTGGGTCACGGCCTTGGACTCGTCGTAATAGACCTTGTTGTGACTGCCGGGCAGGAACTTCATGCACCCGTTCTCGCGTGTGGCCTCTGTGAACACCGTCCAGACGGTGATGTCCAGATGGTCGTCGGTCCGTCCCTCCAGGGGCTCGAGCATCGGCACGCCAGTCGCGTAGCGGTAGTTTGCCACCTGATGCCACTCGGTCCCCACGGCGCCGGGAAACTTCGGGAAGAACTCGGTGCGCCAGCCCAGGAGGTTCATGCCCAGGATGCCGCGGACGCGACGAACGATGCCCGGGTGCCCGATATGCTGCGACAGCTCGGGGATGTCGAAGTGTCGGTCGTAGTTGACGTCGTTCTTGTGCAGCATGTTCGTCCGGTCCGCGTTGCGCATCCGGATGGCGTGCAGCATCTCGCGAGCCACCTCGGGCTCGTAGAGCTTGAAGGGACCGATCACCCCATCCCGCTTGAAGCGGGTGATTTCCTCTGGGGTCAACAGCGTGTCAGAAGTGGTGTTCATGGGGTTGCCTCTAAAGACGCGGCCTCTTGAGGGACGCGGTTGGACAGGTACGACGCGATCTCTTGATCAATGAATTCCGCATCTCGGCCGACGCCGCCCAACAGGGAGGAGTCGAAGTGGTACTGCCACTTGAGGCCGAGGAAATAGAGACCCGGCGAGTTCGACACGCCCCGCTGGTGCACGGGCGCGCCCTGCTCGGTGAAGACCGGGACCTGGACCCAGGGGTAGTGGGGCCGGTAGCCCGTGGCCCAGACGATCCCGCCGAAGCGGTGCCGGGTGCCGTCGGCGAAGTGGACCTCGTTGCCCTCCACGGCCATCACCCGGGACTGAAGCTTGATGCCGTGCTCGGCGGCGAGCCGCTCCGGCGAGGTGCCGATGACCTCGTCAGGCTGCTGCTTCATGCGGCTGCCCAGTCGCGAATCGGCGGTGACCCGAGGGAGGCCGAGGAGATGGGACCACCAGAAGAGATCCCGCCCGAAGATGCGGCGCCGCAGCCACGCCGTGCGACCCAATGCCAGATGGACCTGGTGGACCCGCGCCAGGTCCTGGGCGATGCCCGCACCGGAGTTGCCGCAGCCGACCACCAGGACGTCCTGGCCCCCGGGAATCTGCTGGGGCTTGCGGTAATCCTTGCTGTGCAGCTGCACCACCCGCTCATCCACGCCGCGCGCCGCTTCCGGGATACGGGGCTCATGGTACGGACCCGTGGCGATTACCACCGCAAGGGCTTCGAAGACTCCTTGATTGGTCTCGATCCGGTAGACGTCTCCCTCCCGGCGCAGGCTGCTCACGTGGTGCTGGGTGCGGACGGGAATGGAGAACTTCTGTGCGTAGCGGGCCAGGTAGTCGGCCACCTGATCCTTGGTGGGAAAGGACCACGCAGGCCCTTCAAAGTCCTGACCGGGCAGATTGTTGTACGGGCATGGGGTGATGAGCTGCAGCGACTCCCAGCGATTGCGCCACATGTGGCCGACTTCCGAACCACTGTCGAGGATGATGTACCGCTGGCCGCGTCGCGACAGGTAGTAGCCCAGGGCCAGACCGCTCTGGCCTCCGCCAATGATTACAACGTCTGTGCGATGCGTGGAGTGTGCTTGGGTGAAGGAAGTCATCTCAGTGCGTCTGCTCGCCAGGTGTTGGTTGTTCTTCAGGGTTGCTGCTGAGGGATGCCCGCATCTAACAAGTTGAGCCGCAGGTGCTTGTCCGGCTGTAGGGACGTTCGCCCCGGCCCTCGGGCAATGTGGCCCTCGACGAAAACAGGTGTGGGTCTGCTTGCCGGAGGTTCCCGAGGACGACCTGCACGCCAAACCAAGCCATGCCGCGCATGAGAGATGCGCGGCTGCTCCCATCTGATTCAGACGAGGGGATGCCTCGGTGTCTACTTGTCTCGGAGTGCCGCGCCCAGCCGCTTGGCCAAGGTGGCGACGTGAGGCTCGTCTAGAATCGAATAGTGGTTGCCGGCAATGCGGTGGTGCTTGAGGCTGGAGGTCAATCGCTTCCAGGGAGCGACCCGCTCGCGCTCCTCGGAATCGGCCGCGTCCAGAAGCAAGACGGGGGCTCGCACGGGGGTCGGGGCATAGGCATCCATGGCCGCGCTGTGGCGGACGAATACGCGGTACAGGCGCCCGAGTTGCTCGGCTGTGACGTCCTGTGCAATGGCATTCTGGGCCTTGGCCCGCTCCAGCACCGCGGTCAACCGGGCGGCATCATCAAAGTGCTCGAGTCCACTCAGGTCGAGGTCGCGAACACGGCTGCTGGTCGCCAGCAAATCCCGCATGAACCACGCCAGGAGGCCGAGACCGTCTAGCATGGTTTTGCGGCCTGGCACAACGCTGTCAATGAGTGCGAGCAGTTCGACTTCATCTCCCTGCTCCTCGAACACCCGAGCCATCTCCAGCGCGACCAGTCCACCCATGGACCAGCCGCCTAGCAGATAAGGCCCTCGGGGTTGGATTCCGCGCATCGCGTCCACATAGACACGGGCCATCTCCTGCAAGCTGTCGAGCGGCGTCTGCTCACCGACGAAGCCGCGCGCTTGCAGTCCATACACCGGACGCTTCGGCGAGATGGACGCGACCAGGGCGCGGTAGCAGAAGACGTTTCCACCGACGGGGTGCACCAGGAAGAGGGGGCGTTCGGAGCCCTGCTTGCGCAGCGGCACCACGGGCGACCAGGCCGGAGTGTTTGACACGGCCGCCGCGCCGGAGACGTGCGCCGGGTCCGCGCCCTCCAGCGCCGCTTGTTGGAGCCGCTCCGCTTGATGGGCCAGCGTGGGTCCCTCGAGCAGACTGGACAAGGGCAGCTCACGGCCCAGCTTCGCGTTCACCCGCGCCAGGAGGCGGACGGCCGCGAAGGAATGGCCGCCCAGTTCGGCGAAGAAGTCGTCGTGGATTCCGATGTCGTCGACGGCGAGGACCTCGCGCCAGATCTCCGCGAGGGTCTGCTGGAGCGGCGTCTGCGGCGCGACCCGCTTGGCTCGGCGAGCGACGTCGAGCACGGCGTCGGGGGCGGGCAGGGCCTGGCGGTCGATCTTGCCATTGGAGGTCAATGGCAGCTCGGACAGCAGGACGAACTGGCCCGGGACCATGTAGGCCGGCAACTGGGTCGCGAGGTGCTTGCGCAGGGCTTCGGTGTCTACGGCGGCGGGTGCGTCTCCGGGCTCCGTGTCCTGGCCCACGACGTAGGCGACCAGACGCCGCTCTCCGCGGCTGGGACCGTAGGCGGAGACCACGCAGGCCTTGACCCGCGGGTGCTTTTCCAGACTGGCTTCGATTTCGCCCAGCTCGACGCGATACCCCTGAACCTTCACCTGGTGGTCCGCGCGCCCGAGGAACTCAATGTTGCCATCCGACAGGTAGCGGCCGAGATCTCCAGTGCGGTACATCCGCTCGCCGGTCACAGGGTGATGAATGAAGCGATCCCGGGTCTTGTCCGGATCCGACAAGTAGCCTTGGGCCAGGCCGATGCCGGCGATGTAGAGCTCTCCCTGGACCCACGTCGGCCGTGGACGCAAGGCGGCGTCGAGCACGTGAAAGCGCTGATTGTCCAAGGGGCGTCCATAGGGAATGCTCTGCCAGGACGGATCCACGCGATCGATGGGGTAGATGATCGACCAGATCGACGCCTCGGTCGCACCGCCCAGGCTGGCCACCTGACATCGCTCCGTCCGGGCTTGGATCCGGCCAGGCAGTGACACCGGAATCCAATCGCCGCTGAGCATGACGACCCGAAGGCTCTCGAGGGGCGCGGCGTGCTCCTGCTCCTCCCGATCCACCAGCAGCTGCATCAGCTGGGGGACCGAGTTCCAGATGGTCACCCGGTGCTCGTGGATGAGCCGGGCCCAGTGCGCGGGCTCGCGGGCCTGCGCGGCATCCGGAATCACGACGCTGCCGCCAGCGGCCAGCAGTCCGAAAACATCATAGACCGAAAGGTCGAAGCTCAGCGACGACACCGCCAGCACCCGATCCTCGGGCCCGACGTTGAAGCGCCGGTTGATGTCGAGGACCGTGTTGACCGCGCCGCGATGGTCGATCATCACTCCCTTGGGCACGCCGGTCGAACCCGAGGTGAAGATGACATAGGCGAGATCGGACGCGGTCTGGGTGAAGGGGAGCGGCGTGGCGTCACCCGTCTCGGATTCACGCGCGACCACGAGGCGTGGCAAGTCTTCAGGCCATGCCACCGTGGACTCGAGCGCTTGCTGCGTGAGGATCATGGCCGCGCGGCCATGCTGCATGAGCGTGTGCAGACGCTCTGTGGGGAGGGAGGGATCAACGGGCAGGTACGCGGCGCCCGCGTGGAGGACTCCAAGCACCGCCACGAGCTGCTCCCAGCCCTTGTCCATGCTGATGGCCACGAGCTGGTTCGGGCCCACGCCGTGGGCGCGGATGCGGTGGGCCAGCCGGTTGGCGCGCTCACTGAGCTCGCCGTAGGAGATGACCCGCTCACCCGCGATGATCGCGGGGTGTTGGGGACGCTGGACCGCTTGTGCCGCGAAGAGCTCGTGGAGCATCTCGCGGGCCTGGGGCTTGTCCGAGGCATTGGCCCGGGTGCGAGCGTCGAACTCGGAGGGACGAAGCTCGACGGGCCTGACCTCATCCCAGCCACGGCCCTTGGCGAGCTTGGCCAGAAGGTCGGTGAAGATCGCGAACATGGACGCGGTCAGGCCGGGCGGGAAGATTCCCTTGCGCACATCCCAGTGGAAGCGCAGGCCCGCGCGGGACTCCATCACCTGATGGTCAATCCACACATGGGGGGTTTGCAGCCGGTTGCTCACCACCGTGAAGAAGAGCGCGTCCGACTCGACCTCCGCGGCGGACATATGGAGGCTGCTGGCCAGGACCACGGGCATGGACGACGCCACGCTCGAGCCCCGCTGCCGCGCCAGCTCGCGAACGACCTGGATGCCGCTGACCTGCGCGTGCTCCATGTCGCTCCACAGCCGTGTCTGCAGCGCGCGCACCCGCTTCTCGAAGGGCAGGGGCTCGCGGTTGTCGACCTCGAGGAGGATGGTGGTGCTGAAGTTGCCGACCACTTCTTGAATCCGCGGATGCCAGGACGGCCGGTTCTGATAGAGCAGATTCAGCGTGAAGTGCGGGCTCTCGCAAAACTCCGTGATGGCTTCGGCATAGACGGCCGTCACCAGCGCCGCCGGCGTCAGGCCCGCGGCACGCGCCCGCCGCTTGAGGGCATCCCAGGCGGCCCGGGGCAGCAGACCCTCATGCCGCATGAACGCCGTTCCTTCGTCCCGCGCCTCCTTGTCCTGGGCGTTGTTGGCCCGGGGAAGGCTCGGCGCCAAAGGCAGCGTTGCCAGGCGATCACGCCAATAGGTCTCGGCGCGCTTGAAGGCCGCGGTCGCGCGCGTCTCGCGCAACGTGTTCACGTAGTCGCGGTAGTCGAAGCCGACAGGCGGAAGGTCGGCGGTGACATCGCGGTACATCTGGTCGAGGTCGCGGATGAAGATCCGGCCGCTCTGCAGATCGCCGAGCAGGAGAGGAAAGCCCAGGTGGATGCGGTAGCGCCGGGCGTCCAGCCGGTGCACGCGCAAGGCGAGAGTAGGCCAGGTGTCGGGCGACAAACCCCGGGAGGCGATTTCGATCTCGGTTCGCCGCAGCGTGGCCGAGCGCTCCTCCTCCCCCAGGGCACGCAAATCCACGCAGTCGATGCGGAACGGGGGCGTCTGGGACAGCACCTGCTGGAGGCCGTCCTTCCGGATGACCGCGCGCAGCATGGGGTGCCGCTCGATGACCTTCTGAAAGGCGCGCTCGAAGCGGTCGACGTCGAGGTCCAGGATCTCGTGCTCAAGATAGGCCACGCCCGGCAGGCCGCCACCGGACAGCGAATCGGACTGGCCCAGCCAGTAGGCCTGCTGCAGTTCAGTGAGATCGAAGGGCTCGTGGCGATGGGTGGGGTCGGGCCGGATGACGACCGCCCCCACCTCGTCCGGCGCCGACGCCGATTCGCTCTTGGACTGCTTGTCTGCGATCACCCGCGCCAGTTGCCGGATGGTCGGGGCGTCGAAGAGCACTCCGAGGGACAGGTCCACGCCGAAGCACTCGCGGATGCGCGCGACCATCCGGACGGCCGACAGCGAATGGCCGCCGAGCGTGAAGAAGTCTTGATCCGCGCTCACGGTGGGAACGCCCAGGAGCTCCAGCCAGATGTCGGTCAGGGTGGATACCTCGCCCTGGGCCGTCGGCTGGCCCAGGCCTGTCGAACCGGCGCGCTCCGTTTCCTGGGCGGGGGCCGCGCGGCCCGCGTCCTCGCGACCGTGCTCCAGGAGGTCGAGCACTCCACCGGAGCGATACCGGCCGAGCGCTCCAGTGCGATAGACGACGCCCGGGCCGAAGGGGTTGGGCATGACCTGCTCGCCCACCGCCACGCCAGTCACGCCAACGAGGATCTCCCCCACGTGCCCCTCGGGCGCTGGTCGGCCGCGGACATCGACGACATAGACCTCACCCGAGGCCGTCGCGCCGTGGGGGGCCACCGTGTTGGCCAGGAGCGCGGAGAGCGTGTCGCGGAGGCCCTCCGGCGCGCGACGGGGCGTGGCAGGGGCCCGGAGGAGGGCCACCTCCGCTGCCGCGTCGCGCAGGGGCAGGTCGTGGACCTGCGCGTTGGCGTCGAGCACGAGCGCGCGGAGCATGACGACGAACTGGTTCGCCAGCGTCTCGAGCGTGCCCCGGTCGAACAGCTGGCTGTTGTAATCCCATGAGATGACGACCTCGCCGTTCACCTCCATGATGTTCGGCATCAGGTCGTAGTCGACATATCGCGGGCGGAACTCGAGCTGCTCGACAGCAAGCCCTTCGAGCCGCGGAAGGTCGACCCGGTCCCAGTTGAAGGCCACCGAGAAGAACGGGGCGCGGCCGGCCCCGGTGCTCGACATCGCCTTGGCCACGAGCGCGCTGAAGGGATAGCTCTGGTGGTCGTAGGCATCCAGCAGCGTGGCGCGCAGGCGGTCGAGGTACGTGGCCACGCTGTCGCCCAGCTCGAGCCGGCTCACGATCGGATACACGTTGGACAGATAGCCGATCATGGTCTGGCTTCCCTCGCGACCACGGCCACCGAACGGTACGCCCACGACCACCTGGTCCTGCCGGGCAACGCGATGCAAGAACGCGGCGAACGCGCCGAGGACGACCATGAAGTAGGTGCTGCGAATCTCCTGGGCGAAGCCCTTGAGGCGCTTGAAGAACGCGGCCTCCAGCGTGAGCGTCACCCGGTCGCCGTCATAGGTCTTGATCGGGGGCCGACGGCGGTCGGTGGGCAGCTCCAGCACGGGCAGCTTCGTGCCGATCACCCGGAGCCAGTAGGCCTCCTCGCGGGCATAGTCAGCCTCCTGGTGCTGGGCGAGCCTCCAGTGCACGTGCTCGGCGAAGCTCGGGGCCGGAGGCAGCCTGGCGGCCTTGCCCTCATCCGCGTAGAGCGCGGCGAGCTCCGTCAGGAGGATGCCGACCGAGACCCCGTCGCAGACCAGGTGATGGCTGGTGAGCACGAGCACGTGCTCCGTCTCTGTGAGCTTGACCACCGCCAGCCGCACGAGCGACTCGTCAAGTTCGAAGGGCCGCTCGGCCTCGTCCGCCAGACACGCCTCCAACTGCCGCGCACGCGGCTCGGAGTCCAGGGCGGACAGATTGATGACCGGGACCTCACTCACGCCTCGGGCCAGCACGGACTGGCTCTCGCCATCGTCGGCGAACACGATGCGCAGCGCTTCATGACGGGCGATGACGGCCGCGTAGGCGCGTTGCATCGCCGCGACATCGAACGGACCGGTCAGGCGCAGGACGATGGTCTGCGCATAGGCCATCAGGCCATCCGCGCCCATGCGCGCGAGGAACCAGAGCATGCGCTGGTCCCCCGTGAGGGGGAGGCGAAGCGCGATTCGCTTCCCTTCGTCTTCGTCAGCGCTGCTCGCGGGGACGGCGGTCTCCGAGGCCGGGGCCGAGCCCGGACGGCCCGCGGAGCTCCTCGCGCTGGGCATGACGATGGGCGCCGTCGAGGTGTACGTGAGGCTGGTGGGGGGCGCCTTCTGGGTGGGCTTTCGGTAGCGGTCCTTGAGCTCCCCGAGAAAGCGCAGGTGGTTGCGCACGTAGTCGTGCTCGACGCCGAAGTCGATGAAGCAGGCGAGCTCGTCCACCCCCGCCGCGACGAGCTGATCGACCACGGCGGCCGTGCTCTCCACGGTGCCGATGAGCGCGTTGCCCGACGCATAGCGGTTGTAGGCCGCGTTGAGCAGGAACGCGCGGTCCTCGGGGGTCAGGGTGTCGAAGTCCGCGGTGAGGCCCTGCTCGCGCACCATCTGCTGGAACAGGCCGAGGGACGAGGCGAGATAGCGGCCAAAAGGCGCTCGGGCCTGCTCGCGCACCTCGTTCAGCTCCGCGCCCACCAGCGTGTGCAGCAGCACGGTGACGTGGCCCCGGTTCGGATCCAGGCCGACCTCCGTGCGGGCCTGCCGGTACGCCTGGATGTTGTCCGCGATGTCGGAGATCTTCTGGCCGATGAGGTTGGTGAGCACGCCGAGGCCGAGCCGGCCCGCCATGGACCAGGTCTCGCGATTGCCGAGCGTGGTGAGCCACAGGGGCAGCGAGGCGCGGGTGGGGCGAGGGAAGATACGGACGGGGACATCCTGCCCGTTGGGGCCGGAGAACGGCACTGCGCTGGCGCGCCAGAGGTGCTGGAGCGCGCCGAGGCGCTCGACCATCACCTCTCGCTTGCGCTCCCAGCTCTCCGGGTCGAGCACGAAGTCGTTGGCGTGCCAGCCGGAGGCCAGCGCGATCCCCACGCGGCCCTGGCTGAGGTTGTCGAGTACCGCCCACTCCTCGGCGACCCGGATGGGGTGCTGAAGGGGGATGAGCACGCTCGCGCGCAGATCGACCCGCTTCGTCCTTTGTGAGAGCGCCGCCGTGACCACGGAGGGGTTGGGCGAGAAACCGCCGAACGAGTGGAAGTGCCGCTCGGGCAACCATACGGCCTGGAAGCCGTTCTCATCGGCGAACTGGGCCCCGTCGAGCAGGAGGCTGTACTTGTCCGCCTGGGCGTCCTCGGCGAGGTCGCCAAAGTAGTAGAGGGAGAAATCGATGGTGGAGCCGTCGGAGCGGCGAGCGGTGTAGCTGTCGTCGACGATGGGCGCGGGCATCGCGCGCGGCGGAGGCTTCGTCCGCGATGGCTCGGGGGCGCGTGCGGCCGGGCTGCCCTCATCCTGGCGCATGGCCCGGCCGAGGAGCGAAGCGCGGCCCGCGTCTCGCGGCGCCGGGACCGCGGAGGCGGCCGGGCTGGCCGTGGTCTTCGCGCCCGGAGAGGCGTGTCCGTCCGAGCCGGAGCCCGGACGCCCCGAGCCTCCGCCGGGGCCTTCCCGGCCGGGCCAGAACCCGCCGGCCTTCAGCTCGCTCACACTCTCATGGACGGCCTGGATGATGGCATCCATGTCCTTGTCGTCATGGGCGGTCGAGATGAAGCAGGTCCGCCCCTCCCACACGTACACGCCCTTCTCGATGAGGTGGTAGAAGAAGAGGTCGAGCTCGATCGGCTGGTAGACGAAGCTCAGGTTGCCCGACTGCGCGAAGCGGAAGAACGAGCCGAAGTTGACCGCCATGAGCGGCACCTGATTGTTCGTGAAGACCTCGTTCAGGATCTCCATCAACCGGTCGGCGCGCTGGTTGAGAGCTCGCTGCAGCTCGCCGCCCTGGCGCAGCATCTCCGTCAGCGTGGCGTGACATGCCGCCATGGCCAGCGGATGCATGCTGAAGGTGCCGGCGGTGTACGTGGTGTTCTCCTGGGGCGCGCTGTCATCGCCGTAGTTCCAGGCGCCGCCATCGACGCGGTCCATGATCTCGCGCCGGCCGGCGATGACGCCCAGGGGGAGTCCGCCGCCGATGATCTTCCCGTAGGTCACCATGTCGGCCTGGACGCCGAACCACTCCTGTGAGCCGCCGAGGGCGATGCGGAAGCCGACCAGGATCTCATCGAACACGAGGAGGCTTCCCGTCTCGCGGGTGACCTCGCGCAGGGCCTGCAGGAACTCGGTCGGGTGCAGGTCGGGACGGCGGTTCTGGACCGGCTCGACAATCACCGCGGCGAGCTCGTGGCCGAGCGCGCGGATGGTGTCGATGGACCGCGGGTTCGCGTAGGGCAGCACGATGACGTCATCGATCATCCGCTGGGGCGTGCCGAGCGTCATGGGCCGCGCCGTGGCGCCGCCACCGTCGATATCGGGCGTCACCATCGTGGCGTCGAAGTGTCCGTGGTAGGCGTTCTGGAAGACCACCACCTTGGAGCGGCCCGTGGCAGCCCGCGCGATGCGCATCGCGGTCATCACCGCTTCGGTGCCCGAGTTCAGGAACAGCGCCCGGTCCATGCCCGTCACGGACGAGATCAAGCGGGCGCACTCACCCGCGAGCTCGCTCGCGGGGCCAATCTGGTAGCCCTTTTCGAGGCGAACGGCGAGGGCCTCGCGCACGAAGTCCGGGTTGTGTCCGAACAGCGTGGCGCCAAAGCCCATGGCGAGGTCCACGTACTCGTTGCCGTCCAGGTCCCGGATCCTCGAGCCCTTGGAGTCCGTGGCGACGATGGGATACGTGAGCTCCTTGGTCTCCAGCCGGAAGCCCGACGAGGACCTTCGGGTGTTGACCAGCTTGCCGCGAGTCGCGGCCGCCAGCTCCTTCGAGCGGCCCGTCTTGCTCGTATAGCGCGCAGTGAAGCGGGCCAGATACTCGGCCTGCTCGGCCGTGAGGCGGCTGGCCGGCGGGCGCGGCGTCATCCCCGGGGCGGCCGCGGGCTTCGTGTTTCCAAACCGGGGCGGCTGGTAGGCGCCGGTTGCCGTGGGCGCGGGCGCGGGCGCACTCGCCGGCGCGGGGGCCGGTGCGAACGTCCTGGCGGGCTTGGGGGCTTCGGGCACGAAGGCCTGCTGGGGCGCGGCGGGCGCCGGAGTGCCCATCCTCGGGGCCGGGGGCGCCGGAGCACGGACCGGCTCGGCCGCGGGGGTGGCCGGCCCGCTGTGCCTGGCGGCGACGCCGTCCGCCACCGGTGAGGTCGCGACCAGGTGGGCCGCGATCTGGTTCACCGTGAGATGGACCTCGAACAAGTCACGCACGGACATCCGGACCTGCCAGATCTCCGCCAGCTTCTTGATCGCGGACACCATGACGAACGAGTCGGCGCCCAGCTCGAGAAGCGGCGTGTCCTGGTCGAGGCGGTCGGCCTCCGTGGACAACTGTTCGGCGAACAGCGCACGGACGGCGCGGGCAGTGGCGGCAACGGCGGTCGTGCTGTCCGGAGTGGCTTGGCGGGTCTGCGCGTTGACTTGCATGGTGTCTTTCTTGCTCTCTACGAAGGTCTTGCTGGCCCAGAAGCGAGTGCGCTCAAAGGGGTAGGTGGGCAGGCTCGTCCAGCGCGGCGTCTTCCCCGGGAACAAGCCCTTCCAGTCGAGGTCGAGGCCGAGGGAGTGGAGGGAGGCGGCGGCGGAGCAGAAGGCGCGCTCAGGGTCGGAGGAGTCGAGGGAGGGAATGCAGGAGAGGCCCTTGGAGGCGGAGCGCAGCAGGGGTGTGAGGACGGGCCTGGGGCCAATCTCGAGGAAGTGGGTGAACTTCTTGGCGAGGAGGGCCTCGAGGCCCTGGCGGAAGAGGACGGGCTGGCGCAGGTGGCGTGCCCAGTAGTCGGGGACGAAGAGGGAGGGGGTGGCGAGTGAGCCGGTGAGGTTGGAGGCGAGGG